>JASFOS010000244.1:0-3025 GCA_050116415.1 Thioalkalispiraceae bacterium | reverse complement strand
CGGCCGGATCAGTCTCGAGCGCTACCAGCAACTGGCCAGGGCGATAAAAAAAGTCTTGCGTGCAGCCATCAAGCAAGGTGGCACCAGCCTGCGTGACTTTACCCGTGCCGATGGTCAGCCCGGATACTTCGAACAGCAGCTTGCCGTCTATGGTCGTGCCGGCGAACCCTGTCCCGTGTGCGGCAAGCCGATAAAGCATAAAGTCCAGGGGCAGAGAGCCAGCTATTACTGCAGCCATTGCCAAAAATAAGCTTGAATATTCAGGCACGACGATTATCATGCAAAAGATAATAATCATAACAAGGAGTCTACAATGCAAGCTGTATGGAAATTTCTTAATGCACCACTGATCGTTGTTCTTATCGCGCTGGCTATCTGGCCGTTGTTAACCGTTTACTCGGGTAGTTATGCCCTCAGCAAGGAAGTCAAAAATATCACCAACACGGTGACCGGCGCATTTTCCAGCATGGGCAATAAACAAAAACAGAAATCGCAGGCCATGCTGGCAGTAAAAAAACAACTTGCCCTTTCCAATATCAAAATCGGGACCAGCTCGTGGAAACACCAGGAAAAAATTATCGGCACCATTAGCAATAACTCGGATAAAAACATCAAGTCGCTCCACATCGCGGTTTCGGCCTACGATGCCAACGACCAGTTGATGGATGTCGATAACTCCTGGTTAAGCAATATTAAAATTTTAAGCGCGGGCGAAAGTATCGACTTTTCATACAACCGTTCACTGGGTCAACATAACGCCGCGGAAGAAGAACTTGCCCGGCATCGCGCAAGCCGCGTCAAGGTAGTGGTGACCGGCTTCGATATCATCGAGGAATAACCATGCAGCAAAAGTTTTTGCCCGGTCGCTTTATCCTTGTCATCACCTTGCTGCTGGGACTGTCGGCCTGTGCCGAGCTTGACAAGCTGCGCCAACAACTGGATAGCCGGCAAGGACTCAGCCAGGCCGAGATCGGCGATGGCCTCAAGGAAGCACTGCGGGTGGGCTCGAACACCGTGGTCAGCCAGCTTGGCCGGCATAACGGTTTCAACCATGACCGCGTGGCGCACATTGGTTTGCCGGACAACCTGGACAAGGTGCGTAACGCGCTGAAGAAGATTGGCTACAGCCAGGAACTGGACCGGCTGGAAACCCGGCTTAACCGCGCCGCCGAACAAGCCACCCCCAAAGCCAGGGCGCTGTTCATCAACGCCATCCGGCAATTGACCTGGCAGGACGTCAAACAGATCTACAACGGCCCGGATGATGCCGCCACGCGTTATTTCCAGGCCAGCATGAGTCCGTCACTGCGAAAGGAAATGCAACCGGTAATCAGCCAGGCGCTGGCCGAGGTCGGCGTGATCCAGAGTTACGAGTCGGTGATGGCCAAGTATCGCAGCCTGCCGTTTGTGCCCGATGTGCGCGCTGACCTCACCGACTACACGATTGATAAAAGCCTGTCGGCGATTTTTTATTACCTGGCGCGCGAAGAAGCCGCGATCCGAAAAGACCCGGCCAAGCGCACCACCCAATTATTACGCCGCGTGTTTGGTACCATGTGATGAACGAAATACAGGTTGCTATTTGTATCGCATAAGCGCACAACGCCTCACCTTGTTTTTCACCGGCTGCCTGGTCGGCGCCTTGCCCTGCAACGCACTCGCACAGGAAAACAGGACCAGCGAGGAAAAAGACTCGTCTTTTTTCTCTTTTCTCGACAAACCGCAAAAAGCCATCTCCTCGCGTTTTGAAACCTTCGTGCGCCGTACCGATGAGTTCTTTGCCAATGAAAAAGTCTTCTATGACACGACCGGGAGTTATATCAAGCTGACCGGCGAAGTGACTTATTTCGAGGCCGGTGTGCGGGGCTACTACAACGACTTCAAAATCAAGGCCAGGTTACCGGTCACCGAGAAAAAAGTCAGCCTGCTGCTGGAAAGTAATCCCGGCGAGGAAGAAGAGGAAATCGAGAAAGCCCTGCAGGAAACACCGCGTGAAGCGGTGCAGGAAGTCGACTATTTCGCCGGTGTCCAGACTACCCTGGGTGAAAAACGCACCTGGGAAATCAAGCCGTCACTCGGCGTCAAGCTGGGGGACCCCATCGACTACTATACCCGCCTGCGCATCACGCGCGAGGTGCCCCTGGGGATCGGCACCTTCCAGTTCAAGCAGGCCTTTTACTGGTTCGACTCCAGCGGCTGGGAATCAGATACCGCCGCCGAGTTCAACTTCCCGTTTCGCAACTCATTGTTGTTGCGCTCCACCAGCGGGATTAACTGGCAGGAACAAACCGATGATGCCGACTGGCCGGAAGACGAATACAAGATCAGCCTGCGACAAATATTTTCTCTCACCCATAAACTCAGTGAGCGTCGCGCCATTTCCTACCAGGCTGGTTTTTACGGTGACAATAATCCGCACGTGCATACCACGCACTACGTGCTGAGTACCCATTACCGCCAGAACCTGCACGATGATTACCTGTTCATGGACTTAATTCCGCGCGTCACCTACCGCAAGCAATCGGACTTCCAGGCCGAATACTCGTTCACCTTTCGCCTCGAGATGGTTTTCAAGGATTAACCAGCGACAGGATGATTTCGGCTTCCAGATAAGGCATGATTAGTCAAAATAAATAAGTTTACATACCGAGGTGTGATATGGGAGAAATCAACAACTGGCTGGTCGGTGGCGGCCTGGCCGTCGGCGCCGTGTTCGCCATCCTGGTACAACGTTTTCGCTTTTGCCTGGTGGCCGGTACCAGTAACCTGCTGCTGATCAAGGACAGCCGACAGGCCATGGCATTTGCCGCGGCCCTGCTGGTCGCCATCACCGGTACCCAGCTCCTGGAGATGCTGGACATCGTCGCCATCGGTGATGCGGCTTACCGAAACAGCCAGCTGGACTGGTTTGGTGCCGCGGTTGGCGGCATCATCTTCGGCGTCGGCGCCACCCTGGCCGGCGGTTGCGCGGCGCGCACCGTGGTCAGAAGCATGGAGGGCAGCATTCACTCGCTGATCGCGCTGC
>JASFOS010000243.1:0-3084 GCA_050116415.1 Thioalkalispiraceae bacterium | reverse complement strand
ACAATAAACAGGGTGGTTTCCGGGTTCAGGTTACGCAAGGTGTCACAGATATGACTGGAATCAACATTGGATACAAAATGCACATCCAGCCCGGCTTTGCCGTACGGATGGAGCGCTTCGGTCACCATCACCGGTCCCAGGTCAGAGCCCCCTACCCCGAGGTTGACCACGTCGGTAATCGGGCGCTTGTTAAAACCTTTCCAGCCACCATTGCGTACACTCTCGCTGACCTGCTTCATGCGCGCCAGGGTCTCACTTACCTCGGGCATCACATCCTGGCCGGCAACCCGTATGGGTTTATTGGTGCGATTACGTAACGCGGTGTGCAACACCGCACGTTGCTCGGTGTGATTGATCGGATCGCCGTTGAACATACGCTCGATCCACTCACGCAGATTCTGGCTGTCGGCCAGGTCGTATAACAACTGCATGGTTTCCGCTGTGACCTGGTTCTTCGAGTAATCCAGCAAGATATCGTTGAACCTCAAGGAAAAACGCGAAAAACGCTGCGTGTCAGTTGCGAACAGCTCCCGCAAGGATTGCTGGCTCATGAAACGTTGATGCTGTTGTAATGCCTGCCACGCCGGCAACCGGGTTAAACGACTCATTGGAATGGTGAACGTTCCCTGCTTCTGATTTTGTTATCACTCTGAACTGTATTGGTGCATGTTACCATGACTTGATAGGCCCGCAAATCAGCTACACTGACCGTGGCTTTTGGGGCTCTCTTGCTGACTATTTATCCACCAAATGACGATGATTTTTCTATTGTCAAGAAGCCATCCTTTGCGTCCTCAGGTATAATGCGCGGCTCATTTCACAAAACCGAATGAAACTATGACTGACCAAGTAACCAAATTACAGCCAAAACCCATCGATGATGAGCAACTACGCGCCCGGGTAAAATTATTCGGCAATATCCTGGGTAACGTGTTACGGGAACATGCCGGAGAGCAGGTTTTCGAGGCCGTCGAGGCATTGCGCAAAGGCCACATTAACCTGCGCAAGGAAGATGACTCGTTGAAACGCGCTGAACTGGCCAAACTGGTTGAGTCACTGGATGCCGAAAAACTTACCCACGTGGTGCGGGCCTTCAGTATTTACTTCATTCTTGCCAACATCGCTGAAGAAGCTTATCAACACAAGCATCGCACCAAGGACATTGGTGATGATGGTCACCAGCTATGGCGTGGTTCGTTCGACCACACCCTGGCGGAAATGGAACAACAGGGCGTCAAGCCGGAACAAATGCAAACCCTGCTGGACAGGCTGGCCTACATCCCGGTATTCACCGCCCACCCCACCGAGTCCAAGCGCCGCACCGTGATGGAAGCGATTCGCCGTATTTTCAATGTCAGTGAAAAACTCAATGATGCGGACTTAACCAAGGCGGAAGAGAAAGACATCATCGAACAACTGGAACGTCATATCCAGATCCTCTACAAGACCAACGAGGTACGGGTACGCAAGCTGGATGTCATCGATGAAGTCAAAAACGGGCTGTATTATTTCCGCGAATCCCTGTTCCAGGCCATCCCCGACACCTATCGCAGCATGGAAAAGGCCGTTAGCCGTATCTATAAAGACGAAGCGGCACAAATCAGGGTGCCCAGTTTCATGCGTTTTGGTTCCTGGATCGGCGGTGACCGTGACGGTAACCCGTTTGTAAAACCGGAAACCACGGTCAAGGCGCTGCGCATGCAGGCACAAACGGTACTGGAAGAATACCACCGTCGCCTGATGATCCTGAGCAAGGTACTGACCCATTCCAGCCAGTTCTGCCAACCCAGCCAGGCCTTCCTGGATAGTCTGCATGCCGATGAAAAAGCCATCCCCGAAGTGTATGCCTCGAACCAGGAAAAATTCAGCCAGGAACCCTATCGCCGCAAGATTTACCTGATGGAATACCGCCTGCAATGCGCGATGAACGCCATCCAGTCACGCCTGGACGGCCATGAACCTGATGTCGATGGTTGCGGCTACAACGATGAACAGGGTTTGCTGGATGATCTGTACCTGATCCGTGATTCATTATGCAGCCATGGCGACAAGATCGTCGCCGATGGTGCCTTGCAGGACCTGATTCGCCTGGTGGAAACCTGCGGCTTCTTTTTGTCGCACCTGGACATTCGCCAGGAATCGACCATCCACACCAATACCGTCACCGAGATCATCCAGCAGCTTGATGGCAGTGACTACCAGGGCATGGATGAAAACCAGCGCCTGCAAAAACTGGCTGACATGATCAGCAGTGGCACGCCACCCGAGGTGGACGAATCCAAACTGGAAGACATGAGTGCCGAAACGCTGGGCGTGTTCAGGATCATGGCGCAGATGCGCAATGAAGTCAGCCCCAACGCGTTCGGTAATTACGTGATCTCCATGACCCATAATGCCAGTCACGTGATGGAAGTGATGTTCCTCGGCTGGCTGGCCGGCCTGGCCGGCAAGAACGGCGATGACTGGTTCTGCCATGTACGCATTTCACCGTTATTTGAAACCATTGATGACCTGGCCCACATCGACCCGGTGATGAACCTGTTACTGGACAACGCATGTTATGCCAGCCTGCTAAAAGCGTCAGGCAATACCCAGGAAGTGATGCTGGGTTATTCTGACTCCTGTAAAGACGGTGGCATCCTGGCCTCGGCCTGGAACCTGTACCAGGCGCAGCAGCAAATCACCCGCATCGCCAAGCAACGCGACATTCAACTGCGCATGTTCCATGGTCGCGGTGGCACCGTGGGCCGCGGTGGTGGCCCCACTTATGACGCCATCCTGTCACAGCCGACCGGCACCGTGCATGGTGAAATCAAGTTCACCGAGCAGGGTGAAGTGCTGTCCTACAAGTACAGTAACAGCGAAACCGCGACCTATGAACTTTCCATGGGGGTCAGCGGCCTGTTGAAAGCCAGCCAGAACCTGATCGTCTCGCTACAGGCTGACCGCCAGGAATACCTGGACATCATGGCAGAGCTGGCCAGCATGGGTGAACAACACTATCGTACCCTGACCGATGACACCGAGGGTTTCCTGGATTACTTCTACGAAGCCACGCCGGTCAGCGAGATTGGCCTGATGAAC
>JASFOS010000242.1:0-3088 GCA_050116415.1 Thioalkalispiraceae bacterium | reverse complement strand
AGCGAGGTACGCGCAATAGCCTGTTGCTGTTTATAAAGTGAAGCCAAACCATGGTTTGATTTAAGCCGTTGTTTGACACTGCGGGGCAAGAGTAACCGACGAACAAAAGGTAAAGACAGGGTCACGGTAGAAATACACTCAACATCATTCAAGGGGTAGAGAATGGAAATGCAACCCCGCCAAAGCGAGGTTGCAGCTCCAGGTTGCAGGTTTAGTGCCCAGTACCACCTCCCGCGCCACGTGGCACGCGGATATCCTCCACCAGGTGTTGGATATGTTCCGGGGGTTCCGGTGTCATGCTGGCGACCAGGCTTGCCACGATAAAGTTCAGCAAGGCACCGATGGCACCAAATGACTCGGGCTGAATACCCAGCAGCCAGTATTCCGCGGTGTTCGGTAAGGTATTGGTACCCGGGATAAACAGCCAGCCCTTGTAAACAAAAATGTATACCAGGGTTGAGCCCAGGCCGACCAACATACCGGCAACCGCCGCCTTGTTACAGATGCGCTTGTTGAAGATACCCATCATCAGGGCCGGGAACAGCGAGGAAGCCGCCAGGCCAAAGGCCAGCGCCACCACCTGCGCGGCGAATCCCGGCGGATGCAGCCCGAGATAACCGGCCACCAGGATGGCGCCACCCATGGCAATGCGTCCTGCCAGCAGTTCATCTTTCTCCGAGATGTTGGGTTTGAAAACGCCTTTCAACAGGTCATGGGATATGGCCGAGGATATGGCCAGCAACAAGCCTGCGGCGGTGGAAAGTGCCGCAGCCAGGCCACCGGCGGCGACCAGGGCGATGACCCAGTTGGGCAGGTTGGCTATTTCAGGGTTCGCCAGTACCATGATGTCACGGTCGACCTTAACCATTTCATTGCCTTTCCAGCCAAACGATTCAGCCTTGGCCGCAAACTCGGGATTTTTGTCGTTGTAGTACTGGATACGGCCATCACCGTTTTTATCTTCGTACTGCAACAGGCCGGTTTTTTCCCAGTTCTTGAACCAGGTGGGGCGGTCATCGTAAACCAGGTTGGCGGTTGGGGCACCGACTTCACCCGGCTGGACGGTTTTGATCAGGTTATAAATGGCCATACCACCGACAGCAGGCGCCGTCGTATACAGGATCGCAATGAAGACCAGGGCCCAACCCGCAGATGAACGTGCATCTTTTACTCGAGGTACGGTGAAGAAACGCACGATAACGTGTGGCAGGCCGGCCGTACCGATCATCAGTGACAGGGTCAGCAAGACCATGTTAAGTGTCCCGCCTTTCTGTGCCGTGTACTCGGCAAACCCGATATCGACCAGCACCTGGTCCAGCTTGTCGAGCAGGTGGGTGCCGCTACCATCGGCCATGCTACTACCCAGGCCCAGTTGAGGAAGTGGGTTACCCGTCAGGTGAAGCGAGATAAAGATGGCCGGTACCGTGTAGGCGAAGATCATGACGCAATACTGTGCAATCTGGGTATAGGTGATACCTTTCATGCCACCCAGCACCGCGTAGACAAACACGATCGCCATACCGGTAAACAGGCCCGTGGCGAAATCCACTTCCAGGAAGCGGGAGAAGGCCACCCCGATACCTTTCATCTGGCCGATTACGTACGTAATCGAGGCCACGATCAGGCAGATTACCGCAACGATACGCGCCGTTTGCGAGTAATAACGCTCACCGATAAATTCCGGCACGGTAAACTTGCCAAACTTACGCAGGTAAGGTGCCAGTAACATCGCCAGCAGTACATAACCGCCGGTCCAGCCCATCAGGTACACCGAGGCATCATAGCCTTTAAAGGCGATAAGACCTGCCATCGAAATGAACGAGGCGGCTGACATCCAGTCAGCACCGGTTGCCATACCATTAGCAATGGGGTGTACACCTTTACCGGCCACGTAAAATTCACCCGTGGTACCGGCCTTGGCCCAGATTGCAATGCCGATATATAGGGCAAAGGTAGCGCCCACGAAGAGATAAGTTAATGTTTGTAAATCCATAATTACGCCTCCCGATTATTCTTCATGCACGTCAAACTGGCGATCCAGCTTGTCCATGGATTTGGCGTAATAGAAGATCAACGCTACGAATGTATAGATTGATCCTTGCTGTGCAAACCAGAATCCCAGTTTATAGCCACCAAGGCTGATGGAATTCATCGGTTCAACGAGCAAGATCCCAAGGCCGTAGGAAACTACGAACCAGATTATCAAGCATCGAATTAACAAGCGTAGATTCGCCTGCCAATATTCTGCTGCTGTTCCTGTTTGCATGTTAACTCTCCTTCTTATGATAGTGAGTTGGTTTATTATTTTCCTTATTTAATGCTTCCTTGGTTTTTAGTCTAGAAGACTCTTCTTCATTCCTGCTCATGGGGAGTAAAGCAGGTATCGTGAAGTCAATTGCTAAAGCTGGTATTCCATGCCAACTTTTGACTGTAGTTTTCGCGCCTGGCGAAAGGCTTCTTTTAAAATACGGCGTTCCAGTTCATTAAGCTTGTCCGGGTTGATATGGTTGGACAGTTTTTTTCCCTGGCGCGATTGTTCGCGGTGATTTCGCATTCTTAACAATTGAATATATTGATAGGCTTCCGTCCAGGCATCGACGTTTTCTTTGTTGAGTACACCTTTGTCAGCTGCTTTCTGCAGTCTGGCAATGGTATTGGTTTCCCTGATTTCATGTGCCAGGGAAAACAATCGCGCGGCATCAACAAACGGGGTAATGCCTTTAAGCTTGATATCGATGGTATTGGGGTTGTCGCCACCACTGGAAACCACGAAGTCACGGAATAGCCCGAGTGGTGGAGAAATACGCAGGGCGTTTTGTGCCATGTGTCGACGGAAAAGGCTGTTTTTACTGGTTTGCCGACTAAGCCAGGCGAATAACTCATTGGCGGGTTGTGGGTCACCATAGATTGGGCGGAAATCAAAAAATATCGAGGCCTTTAACAGGTTCTCAGGGCTGGCCGAATCAATCCATTGCTGGAAACGGTTTTGCCATTCACTGAAACTCAAACAACATTCAGGGTTACTGGCCATGATATTGCCCGGGCAGAGTGGGAAACCAACTTCGGCTAAAGACTGGTTGATCTGCGT
>JASFOS010000241.1:0-3091 GCA_050116415.1 Thioalkalispiraceae bacterium | reverse complement strand
TTTGGTATTGTTGCCGCGGTTATGGGGGTGGTAATTACCATGGGGTTCATCAGTGAGCCACCGGAAGTGCTGGGTGCCAAGGTAGGGGCGGCCCTGGTCGGCACATTCCTGGGTATCTTGTTTGCCTACGGGTTTGTCGGGCCGATGGCGAAAGCCATGGAAGCACAGGCGGAAGAAGATACGATGCTGTTTAACTGTGCCAAGGTTTGTATCATGGCAACGCTGAATGGCTATACGCCCCAGATTGCGATCGAATTTGGACGCAAGGCACTGGCCAGCAACGTTCGTCCTGGCTTTCTTGAGCTCGAAGAGCATATCAAAGAACAAAAAAACAAGTAACCGCTAGACAACGGAACGCATTGTGTCAGACGATAAACGACAGCCCATTGTTATCAAGAAGATCAAGAAGGGTGGGCATGGCCATCACGGTGGTTCATGGAAGGTCGCTTATGCGGATTTCGTTACCGCGATGATGGCATTTTTCCTGTTGTTGTGGTTGCTGGGCATTTCTGATGAAAATTTGCGCGAAGGGATATCGGATTATTTTAATAATCCAGCCGGTATCCAGGGTCCCGGTGGCGCGAGTACCAGCCTGATTAAACTGGGCGGTGCCATGGAAATCCCCAAGGGGGACACCAAAAAGCGTGAGCCACACCATAAGATGGATGATCAGAAACGACTGGAAGAAATTCGCCTTGATAAAGCCCGCCTCGATGATTTGCTTAAAAAATTAAAAGAGTCCATTGAAACCAGTGATAACCTGAAGGATTTCAAGGACCAGCTTTTACTGGAGATTACCCCGGAAGGCTTGCGGATTCAGATCGTCGACAAGGAAAACCGGCCCATGTTCGACCTGGGGAGTGCAACGCTAAAAAGTTACAGCAAAAAGATTCTCGCCGAGATCGCGAAGACGATTTACAGTGAAGTACCGAACCGGGTCAGTATTTCCGGGCATACCGATGCCACGCCGTTTGCCAGGGGCTACATTGAGTATGAAAACCGCTACGGCGAAGAAGGACGCAGGAAATACAGCAACTGGGAACTTTCTGCAGACCGTGCCAATGCGGCACGCCGTGAACTCATTGCTTCAGGCATGCCGGAAAACCAACTGGGACGGGTGATTGGCCTGGCTTCCTCGGTGCTGTTCGATAAAGAAGATCCCTATAGCCCGGTAAACCGGCGCATCAGTATCCTGGTAATGAACAAGGCAACGGCTGAAGGTATTGGCTTCAATGAAGAACAGGCTTCTGAAAGTACCGGCAACCCGCCAGCACCCGCCACACAATAAATTTTATTCTTCCAGGCTTTCCAGGATACGATAGTAGCTGTCCAGCCGTTGTTGACTGATTTCGTGATGGGTAACGGCCTGTTTAATGGCGCACCCCGGTTCGTTGATGTGCAGGCAATTTCTGAATTTGCACTGATCCTTGTAATTAAGGAAGTCCCTGAAGCCATCGCTGAGTCGCGCCTTTTGTATTTGCCACAAGCCAAATTCCCTGATCCCGGGAGAATCGATTAACATGCCGTTTGAGCCAGGCAAATGATAGAGCCGTGCTGTTGTTGTTGTATGCTGTCCCTTGCCGGTAGCATCAGAGACTTCTCCGGTTTCAGCACCTGCTTCCGGTAAAAGTGCATTGACCAGCGATGATTTGCCGACACCGGATTGCCCGACAAATACACTGGTCTTGTTATTCAGGGATGCCAGCAAATCATCCAGGCCATGTTGTTGTTTGCAACTGGCAAAAATGATCGGGTAGCCCATTTCTTTATAGACTTTGAAACGTTGCCGGTACGCTTCAAGTTGGCTGTCATCCAGTAAATCAGTTTTGTTAAAAACGATAACAGGTTCGATATGGGTAAGTTCTGCCGCCGCCAGGTAGCGATCCATTAGGCCCTCATTGAGTTCCGGCTTTGCTGCCGTGACAATCAGAATCTGGTCAATATTTGCTGCAATAACGCGTTTGCGACCGTGTTTATCAGGGCGTACCAGTTCTGAACTCCTGTCATCTACGGCAACGATCACGCCTTCGTTTTCTTTTTCTGTTGCTTGCCAGATAACACGGTCGCCACAGACCAGTGCCGGCAGGTTTTGACGAATTTTGCATTTAACAAGCTGTTGCTGGCTGGATTCAACCAGGCTGGTTTTACCGTAGTGACTGATGACAAGCCCGCGCTGTGGTGGTGTAGAGAGTTGTGGTGAATCTTTTGCCTGTTGCTGGTATTGGTGTTGCTGACGTTGTATACGTGAAGCCTGTTGCTTTGTAAGTTTTCGTTTTGACATTCAATCGTATACTTGGCCGGATAGTGAAAACGTTACAGTAATCGGTCTACTTTGGCAGCACAGATAAAATCATTGAGGCTCAAACCTTTTACACTATGTGTCGAAAAGACAACAGTACATTGATTATAGCCTACCTGCATCTCCGGGTGGTGATCATTATGATGTGCTATCCAGGCAACTGCATTGACAAAAGCTATGGTCTGGTAATAGTCCTGAAAGGTGAACACCCGCTGTATTTCAGTCGGCCTGGGTTGTTGCCAGTCGGCTAGTTCGGCAAGGAGAGCATCGATCTGGTGTTGTTCGAGGGGTTTACTGTCCTTGCTCAAGGCTGAACAGCGTTGCAGGTGTAACTCAGTCATTCTTCTTTTTTGAAGTGGTAAAAGTTTTCATTCAGGTAGTTAATGACATCAAGGATTTGCTCCTCGGGCCAGGGCATACCCAGGCTGTCACGACATCGCCTGACTTGCTTGTCCAGCGCCGCATAGGATTCAATCTTGCGATTTTCCCGCGTATAGATCGCCGTTCCGTCACCACCGAGCAGCGAAGCGTGACAATGAATACAGTTTCCATCATGAAGAGACTTGCCATTTGCGATATCCGCAGCCCATACCGGATGACTATTGATAGTCATTATAATGATGAGAGATAGCGTGCTGGTTATGCGTTTCATGGAAAGGTTCCTGCCTCTGTTGCTATGATTTATTGGTCACTGTTTCAAGTTTAGACAATAAATGCTTCACACGGATTGGTGCAGGGGGATGAGAATCGTGGAAAGCGGAATAGAGATGATCCGGGGTCAGGGTACTGGCA
>JASFOS010000240.1:0-3126 GCA_050116415.1 Thioalkalispiraceae bacterium | reverse complement strand
GGTGCCGTAATTTGTTCACCGTCAACAGAAACAGTGCCGGATGTTGGTTTGACGAATGCAGCGACGGTATTCATCAATGTCGATTTACCGCAACCAGACGGGCCTAACAAACACACGAACTCACCTGGCTGGATATCCAGAGATGCATTTTGTACTGCTACCACGCCCTTGCCAAAATCGACCGTTACATCATTTATGACAACATGGCCTTTTTCGGCCGGGTGCTTTTGAGAATGCGCAGGACCAAGAGGCGGAAGTTCGCTGGTTTCATCTGCAGCAAGGCTGGTATTGTTTACACTGTAAAATGACTTATTCATAGTATTCTCATTTGTTCAAATTTATTGACATCAGCTATTTTTCGCTGCTGGTATTCTGAATTTAATAATCTGGCGCGCCTGGTAAAAAATGATCCAAATCATTATCAGGAATGCAGCGACTGTTAGAAAACTCCCCAGTGGCTCAAGCCATAGAGCTACGGAAGCACTCATCCCCAACATCGCCAGGGCGACCACCCATGATGGCGTTGCACAGCACACCACCCAGGTGAGCGTCGCACTTGTCAGGCTAATGAATGTTGAGCTAATACCCGCAGCCGCAAAAAGCCGTTTGTTGTTCTTAACCTCGCAAGCATCGCTTTTTGCATACCTGGACAAGGCAAGGAATACACCAAGCAGGGTTCCCATTAATAACACCATGACCATCTTTGGTGGAATTAACATAAAACTCCATGTTGCGACACCATAATACGAAGGATTCTTATAACCTGTTTCAAACCACGGCTCATCGATTAATATCGGAACCGCATCAAGTAGTGATGGTGTACCTTTAAAGATAAGGCCATACACATGAAACACATCATGAAACACCACGTAGTTAGGTATCTCGCCAAAACGCAACATTGTTACAACCAGCAACCCTGCATAATAAATCACCAGAAAACCCAGGCTGATTAACACTATCATTTTCCAGTGTTTGCCAGCAGCAGCGAATACAGTTTCAATATAGGCTTTCATCAGTCTTTATGTTCCTGCCAACGTAATGCCGGGATTGAAGCCTTTTTAACCAGCCAGGTTGATAATGTTCCCAGCCCACCAATTGTTAACATGCCTATAATGATGTTTGGATACTCTACGAGTGTGTAGGAATTCCAGGTAAAATAACCAATACCGTATTGACCACTGATAATTTCTCCCGCCAGCAATGAGAACCAGGCGACTCCCATACCAATCGCGAGTCCTGCCATAATACTGGGGAGCGCGCCTGGTAATGTGACATGCCACATGATCATCAGCTTGCTTGCGCCCAGGGACTGCGCGGCACGAATAAGTGAACCTGATGTTTGCTCAACACCATGAACCGTATTTAATACAACCGGGAAGAAGGCCCCGAGAAATGTAATATAAATAATGCTTGATTCTTCAGTTGGCAGCATAAGAATTGCCAGCGGTATCCAGGCCACGGCCGGTATAGGTCTCAGGATTTCTATATACGGCATCATGATCCCCGAAAACAGCCGCGAACGCCCCATCAACACGCCTATGGTTATACCGAGCAAAGATGCCATACCAAAAGCAATACCAATTCTTTGAAGGCTCGCACCTATATGCTTGTAAAACTCTTCTGTCACGATAAGTTTTAAAAACTGGTCACCAACTACAATCGGCGTGGGGATATTCTCAAAACTTAATATGAACTTAACCTGGTAATATGACAGCAATTGCCACGCAATCAGCGCACCCATAATCGCGAAAAAGCCGATCGCGTAACTGTCCCAGGGCAATGTTTTTATATAGTTAACAACCCGCTGGTATCGTCCAGGTCTTTTTATGTTCAATTTTTCAACATTATCAACGTGCGCTACTGTCTTATCAGTAGCACCGCACTCCCCCAAACTATCGCTTGATTTTTGTGATTGCTCATTTGACACGGCCGTCTTCCTGTCCGTTACAGGAGCATCATGAACATGTTCTGCAGTTTCCAGGCTCATTAAACTATTCCTGATTTTTTAGTTTCTATTTAAATGTTTTTGAATGTATGGCCAACACAACTGTTGGCCATATTTTTATCACTTGTTACATTTTGAGCATTGCAATATCTTGCTCATCCTTGCCGAAGGCGCTGACAACAATTATTGTGCCGCCTACCGATGCGCTATATTTCTCTGCATCGGACTTACGCATAAATGTTGTTAATTTCCCATCAGCATCTTTTACATAAGTTGCGATTTTGCCGAATATTTTCAGACCAGTGGTATTGTCAAAAACATATGTTGCTCGTAATGTTCCATCACTTTTATATGTTTCTGCTGCAGCAACCATATCTGCAACCGTGGGGTACGTGATAATACCCTTCTTGGCATGCCATATTTCTGCTGGCGCCAACTTGAGATTCTCTTCCCTGGGAGAGCGCGTATAATTTAGATCCTTGTCATAGTCCATACCAAGTTCTTTATAGGCCTGGCGGATATAACCATCATAAATCCAGCGTTTAAAATCCAGGGGTGGGATGGCTTTTTCCTTGACAAGAACTTTATGATCGAACTTCAACGCATCTACCCATTCTTCCTTGATAGTTGGATCGAGAGTGAGTGCGCCACCCTTGCTGAAATAAAGGTATTGGACTTCACGCTCAACCCCTGTCCATTTTTCAAGCTTGGTTGCTGCCATCACGGGGTCTTTTCTTACCCATTCACCAGCATCAATAACGGCTTTCATGAAGGCGACGACAACTTCCGGGTATTTCTCTGCGTAATCCTTGCGCACTACTACGCCATGAAGATACGGTACGCCTGCCTCACTACCATCAAAGATTTTTCTGCCAGTACCACGGAATTCCATAATTTCTGACCATGGGCAGAAGTCGCCATGTGCATCAATCTTGTTTTGAGCGATATTTGCCGCACCAACTGGTGGACTCTGGTTCTTGATAGTGACCTGGTCTCGAATACCCAGATCCTGAAGCGCCTTGAGCGTCATCCCCCAGGCCGCACTACCGACAGGCACTGAAATTGTTTTACCCTTTAAATCGCTGAGCGATTGAACTTTTGAATCGACAGGTACCACGATGGCATTACCTGAACCACGCTGGTTATAACCTGTTCCTGCAATATATAATGTTTCCAGGCTT
>JASFOS010000239.1:0-3145 GCA_050116415.1 Thioalkalispiraceae bacterium | reverse complement strand
GATGTCACGCTGGACGATTACGCGGGCAAGAAAAAATTGCTCAATATCGTGCCCAGCCTGGATACGCCGACGTGTGCCACTTCAACCAAGAAGTTCAATGAATACGCGCAAAAGCATGGTGACACGGTGATGCTGATGATCTCTGCAGACTTACCGTTTGCGCAAAGGCGTTTTTGTCACGGAGAAAACCTGGAGAACGTTATTCCGTTATCCATGATGCGAGACAAGAACTTTGCCAAGGATTACGGGGTACTGATCCAGGATGGTCCGCTGGAAGGCATTACCACGCGTGCCATCGTGGTGATAGATGAACACAACAGGGTCACCTATACCGAGTTGGTAGCGGAAATTGCTGATGAACCGGACTATGGCGAAGCATTGGCAGCGTTGGGTTAATTAATTTTTTATTGAATCAGGTATTTTAGAAATGTTGATTTTTGAACAGTCCAGATCGGGTCGTAAAAGTGCCGCGCAACAACCTTCACAGGCGGAGGAAGTAAAAGGCATTCCCGGCAAGTTTCGTCGTACTTCAAAACCACGTTTACCCGAGGTCTCGGAAATGCAGGCAGTCCGACATTTTACGCGCCTGTCACAAAAAAACTTTTCCATTGACACCCATTTTTATCCGCTGGGCTCATGTACCATGAAATACAATCCGCGTGGCTGTAACGCGCTGGCCATGTTACCGGGGTTTGCCAATCGTCATCCTTATGCGCCGGTTAACCTGAGCCAGGGGTTTCTTTCCTGCATGTATGATTTGCAGAAAATTCTTAAAGACGTCACGGGAATGAAAGCGGTTTCCCTGGCACCAATGGCCGGCGCGCAGGGTGAGTTTGCCGGGGTGGCGATGATTCGCGCTTATCATGATGCCCGCGGGGATGCGGAGCGCACTGAAATCCTGGTCCCCGATGCCGCGCATGGCACTAACCCGGCAACCGCCACCATGTGTAACTTCAAGGTCCGGGAAATTCCCACCAACAAGGACGGCGATGTCGATATCGAGGCCCTGAAGCAAGTGGTGGGTCCACAGACAGCTGGTATCATGCTTACCAACCCTTCAACGCTGGGCGTGTTCGAGCGCAAGATTAAAGAGATCGCCGGGATCATCCACGATGCCGGGGGCCTGTTGTATTACGACGGCGCCAACCTCAACGCGATCCTGGGCAAGGTCAAACCCGGTGACATGGGCTTTGATGTTATCCACATGAACCTGCATAAAACTTTTTCCACCCCGCACGGCGGTGGTGGTCCGGGTGCCGGCCCGGTCGGCGTGAGCGAGCGCCTGGTTCCTTACATGCCGGTGCCGCTGGTGGTGAAAACTGATGACGCGTATCAGGTGGTCACGGAAAAGAGTTGTCCTGACAGCATCGGTCGCATGTCGACGTTTTTTGCCAACTCGGGGATCCTGTTACGTGCCTATATTTATGCGCGCATGCTGGGTCGTGAAGGGATGAACCGGGTTGCTGAATATGCCACGTTAAATGCCAACTACATGATGAAAAAGCTCGATGAAGCCGGTTTTGACCTGGCATTCCCCAACCGTCGTGCCACCCATGAGTTCATCGTCACCCTGAGAAAGCAGGCCAAGGAACTGGGTGTGAACGCGATGGACTTTGCCAAGCGGTTACTGGATTACGGCTACCATGCCCCGACCACCTACTTTCCACTACTGGTACCGGAATGTTTCCTGATCGAGCCGACGGAAACCGAGGCCAGGGAAGAACTGGATGGATTTATCGAGGCCATGAAAGCCATCCAGGCCGAAGCCGAAAAGGATGCCGATCAGGTCAAGGCTGCGCCGTATAGTTTGCCGGTGCGCCGCCTGGATGACGTAAAGGCGGCGAAAGAACTGGATTTAACCTGGCAACCCGAATAGTCTGTAGAAAAAGAATAACCAGAAACAGCAAAAGGATACGGATATGAAACCGGGTAGAACCGGACTGACGCGCGTTTTGCATGCGACGCGCTATTCATGGCAAGGCCTGAACGCGGCGTTTAAACATGAAGCGGCCTTCAGGCAGGAACTGGCACTGGCGATCATCCTGATCCCGGCGGCCATCTGGTTGACTTCAGATGCCGTCGAACTTGGCCTGTTGATCGGTTCCCTGTTGCTGGTGCTCGTGGTGGAGTTAATCAACTCGGCCATCGAGGCCATCGTCGACCGGTTTGGTGATGAAATACATGAACTATCCGGGCGTGCCAAGGATATTGGTTCTGCCGCGGTATTCATCTCGCTGCTGAATGTCGCGCTCATCTGGGGGCTGCTTCTGTACAAGCACCTGGGCTAGCGGCTTATTTTTCTCCGTTTTTTTCTCAATCTCCATAAAAATACTCAGTGAAATAGCGTGATTTGTGCCACAGATCGGGAATTTCTCGCCGGTTTTGGTTGCATTTGTTAAAAATTGGGAAAATAATCCCAAATATACTATGCTTGGTTTAACAGCGAACAAAACGTGAGCAAGGCTCACAGGAGCGAGGAAAAATGAAAATTTCAAAACTAGCCTGGGGCAGCCTTGCCCTGATCGCCGGCTTGGGACTGGCGGCATGCGGGGGCGGTGGTGGCAGCAGCACCGCGAGCACTCCAACTAACAACACCTCGGTCGGTGTGATCACCGGTTTTGGCAGCGTGTACGTGAACGGCTGTGAGTATGAAACCGATTCAGCCAGTATTACTGTTGAAGGCCAGAGCGGGAGTGAAGATGACCTGTCCGTCGGTGACGTGGTCGAAGTGAGTGGCCCGGCCAACTGCACTCGCGCCAGTGCCTCCAGCATTAAATATGCCGATGAACTGGAAGGCGTGGTCGATAGCAATGCCGTGTCAGGCGGCATCGGCACCATGATCGTGATGGGACAGAATATCACCGTCAACGACATGACCATTTTTGAAGATGATACCGCGAGCATCGCGTCAGTTGACGATATTGCCACCGGTCACGTGGTTGAAATCAGCGGCTTCGGCATCGGTAGCGGCGACATTGTTGCTACCCGCATCGAGGTCAAGGCTACCAGCCTGGCAAGCTATACTGATGAGATCGAGCTGAAAGGTGTGATCACGGCACATGATGACATCAACCAGACTTTCATGATTGGCAACCTCACCATCGATTACGGTTCACAACCGGCTATCCTGGATGACCTGGTCGCT
>JASFOS010000238.1:0-3159 GCA_050116415.1 Thioalkalispiraceae bacterium | reverse complement strand
ACGCCTGTTCGGTTACCTGGAAGGTGGCGGGCGTATTATCCTGCCCGAGCCGGAATCCCTGTTGACCCCGGCCTCGAAAATGCCGGGGCTGGATGGACAGAAAATGTCCAAATCGTATGGGAATACTATTTCCTTGCGGGAAGATCCGGCCCTGGTTGAGCAAAAACTACGCAAGATGCCGACTGATACCAACCGGGTGAGGCGCGATGACCCGGGTGATCCGGAAAAATGTCCTGTCTGGAAACTGCATCAGGTATACTCGGATCAGGACGTCCAGCAATGGGTACAGGAAGGTTGTACCAGTGCCAGTATCGGTTGCCTGGACTGTAAGGGCCCGGTGATCGACGCGGTACAGGCTGAACTGGCCCCGATTCGTGAACGCGCCAAGGAATACGAAGACAATATTGGCCTGGTTCGTAATATCATTAACGAGGGGTGTGACAAGGCAAGAGATGTTGCCCGTCAGACCTTATCGGAAGTACGCCAGGTAATGGGATTGGAATACCGGTAACTATCATGACTGAAGAGACACCACAGCCAAACAATGTTCCACAGCAGGAAGAAATGCCGTTTGCCGTGGTGCAGGGGACACCGGTTTCCGAGGTACCCAAGGACCTCTATATTCCACCCGACGCGCTGGAAGTGTTCCTGGCTGAATCTTTTGAGGGTCCCCTGGACCTGTTGCTTTACCTGATCAAGCGCCAGAACCTGGACATCCTCGACATTCCGATCGCGGATATTACCCATCAGTACATGGAGTACGTGGAACTGATGAAGGAAATCCGCCTGGAACTGGCCGCCGAGTACCTGGTAATGGCCGCAATGCTGGCCGAAATTAAATCGCGCATGTTACTTCCACGCCCCGTGGAAGAGGATATGGATGAGCATGACCCGCGTGCCGAACTGGTCAGACGCCTGCAAGAATACGAACGTTACAAGCAGGCGGCCGAAGATATCGATGAATTACCGCGTGTGGGTCGCGATGTGTTCCCGGTCGATGTGGAACGTCCCGATTTACGGATTGTACGTGAACCCCCCAGGGTTGAAATGAAGGAGATCGTACTGGCGTTTGCCGACGTCATGAAACGGGCCTCCATGTACGAACATCACCATATCCAGATGGAGCCGTTATCCGTGCGTGAACGCATGTCCCGGGTACTCGGCAAGGTCAAAGCCGATCACTTTACTGATTTCAGCGAGTTGTTTACCGTTGAAGAAGGGCGTAGCGGCGTGGTAGTCAGTTTACTGGCAATCTTGGAGTTGATTAAACAATCGCTGATCGAACTGGTACAGACTGAAGCCTTCGGCCCCATCCATGTGAAGGCGATCAATTCTGCAAAAGCTGATTAATGAAAAAGCAAGCTGCAAGTTAAGAGTATTATTGCGATATGAATGAAGCCGAATTAAAACGAATTATCGAAGCGGTATTGTTTGCTTCTGATGAACCCATGGACATCAAGCGCTTGATGGCCTTGTTCCCTGAAGATGGCCACCCCGGTCGTGACGCGATTAAAGATGCGCTGACAGCTATACAGGCTGATTGTGAACAACGCAGTATTGAGCTCAAGGAAGTCAAAAGTGGTTACCGCTTCCAGGTTCGTCAAACCTATGCTGACTGGGTCACCAAGTTATGGGAAGAAAAACCGGCTCGCTATTCGCGTGCGGCAATGGAAACCATTGCACTCATTGCCTATCGCCAGCCGATCACCCGTGCGGAAATTGAAGAAGTCCGTGGTGTCAGTGTCAGTACCCAGATCATTAAAACATTGATGGAACGTGACTGGGTCAAAGTCGTGGGCCATCGTGATGTGCCCGGTAAACCGGCCTTGTACGCCACCACCAGGAACTTCCTTGATTACTTTAACCTCAAGAGCCTGGAAGAGTTACCGACGCTGGCGGAGATCCGTGATATCGACTCCATTAATGCCGAGCTTGATTTGAAGATGCCGGATGCGTCGAATGACCTGGTGGTTGAAGACAGTGATATCGATACTGATACTGATGATACTGGAACAAGCGAAGTCGCCGAGTCAGCAGATGAAGAGACGGTCTCTGAACAGGAACAGACGCCTGCCACCGCAGAGGTCAACCAGTAAGCGTTAGCGCTTCACGTTATCCCTCATGAAAGAACGTATTCAAAAAGTGCTGGCCAATGCAGGTCTGGGCTCACGTCGTGAAGTGGAAGCCTGGATCAAGGATGGTCGTATCAATGTGAACGGTAAGCCCGCCAGCCTGGGTGACAAGATCAGTGAAGAGGATCGAATCACCCTGGATGGTAAACCGATACGCCGTCATCAAAAGCAAATTATTCCCCGTACCATTGTTTACCATAAACCGGTTGGTGAGGTGTGTACCCGGCACGACCCGGAAGGCCGTGCGACCATTTTCAGGAAACTGCCAAAACCGGATAACGGGCGCTGGGTGGCGGTAGGAAGGCTGGATATCAATACCTCGGGTTTAATGCTGCTGACCACCGATGGTGAACTGGCGAACCGTTTAATGCATCCTTCCTCCATGATTCCCCGGGAGTATTCGGTACGGGTACTGGGCAATGTCAGCGAAGAGCAACTGGAACAACTGGTTCAAGGTGTGCAACTGGAAGATGGCCCGGCGCGCTTCGAAGAGATTGTCGATGCAGGTGGGGAAGGAGCGAATCACTGGTACTACGTGTTGCTGGCCGAAGGCCGTAAGCGCGAAGTTCGCCGTTTATGGGAAGCCGTGGGCGTGACGGTGAGTCGTTTGATCCGGGTGCGTTTCGGGCCTATTTTTCTCGAGCCACGTATCAAGACAGGCCGTTGGGAAGAACTGGGTCCAGAACAAACCCGTGAATTGTACGAGTCGGTACGCTTACCGGTCCCTGACATACCGGGTATGCCGGTTAAAAAGAAACGCGGCAGGCCAGCGGGTAAACGAACACGCAAGCCGCCGGGAAAATAAGTGAATCACCAGGACAAATGAAAAAGGCCGCCGGGAATGATTTCTCGGCGGCCTTTGTGTTTTGATGATGATTCAAATCAACCGGCTTTCTTCATTTGATGTTTCGAACGCAGGGTATAGGGTTTCAGTTCCTTGGGCAGATCAATATATTCACCGAGCAGAATAATCACTTTTTCGATATCACCGGCGAGGATTCTCTTGATAAGACCGATCACATGCGGG
>JASFOS010000237.1:0-3186 GCA_050116415.1 Thioalkalispiraceae bacterium | reverse complement strand
CTTCGTTATAGCCTGTATTGATATTCAACGCGCCTATTTCGGACAGCAGCTTGCTGCGCAATTGCTCGGCATTGTTACGACTCACGAAAGCGCCGACCTGCAGAAACAGGCGATAGGCCTGCTCCGGGTTATTGCTTGCGAGCGTCCGGGTTTCTGTACCGGCCTCCAGTTCCAGGTAGGGGCGGTTGATGGTCTTGCGGCCAGTTGGGGCATGCAGGTAGCCACGCTCAGCTGACTGGTTTCGACTACGGGTAGGCTGGTTGGGATTGAGGGCACGAATTTCGACCATACCGGTGCCCTGCGCGGTGATGCCGAGTTTTTTTGCCGCGGCATAGGATAGATCAATGATCCGGTTGTGGTGAAAGGGGCCACGGTCATTGACGCGTACCACCACACTGCGCTGGTTACGCAAGTTACGGACTTCTACATAAGTTGGCAGGGGCAGACTCTTGTGGGCAGCGGTCAACTTGTACATATCGTAGGTTTCACCACTGGAGGTGCGGTGGCCATGAAATTTTTTGCCATACCAGGAAGCAATACCTCGCTGGTTAAAGTTGTCACTGTTGTCCATCACGTAATAACGCTGACCGTTTACCACGTAGGAATCAGGGTTGCCGTATTTACTGCGTGGTTCGACCCGGGGAACCGGGTTGGGAATGTGCGAGACATCAATGTCCCTGTCCGGGGGGCTATCATGTGACTGGCTATAGCGAGAAGTCGAGCAACTTGTTAACAGGGTGGCAATGATACCGATAGCCAGAAGATGATGAACTGAACAGCTGAAACGCATGGCATTGATACCTTAATCGTTGTTAGCGTTTGTTTTGATATTGTTGCCTTATTTTCTCGCTTAATTGAAACACGGCCAGTGAATAAAGCGCACTATGATTATAGCGCGAAATCACGTAAAAGTTATGCCAACCTATCCAGTATTCCGGTCCGTCGCGGGTTTCAAATTCCAGCAAGGTACCGCGCAGCTCATCAGGCAGACCATCAGGCAGGATGACGCCGTTATCCATCAGTTGCTGTTTGCTATATTCAGGCTTCAGGCCGCTTTTTAAGAGTTTTTTATAGCGGTTACCATGTACCCGTACCTTGCTGGCAATGGGCTGACCCGGTTGCCAGCGGTGGGTTTTAAAATAGTTCGCCACGCTGCCAATCACGTCTTCGTGGTTGCTCCACAAGTCACGGTGGCCGTCACCATTAAAGTCAACGGCGTAACGACGAAAACTGCTGGAGATAAACTGCGGCATACCCATGGCACCGGCATAGGAGCCCAGTTGCTTGAGTGGATCGAGATTTTCTTCCCGGGTCATCAGCAGGTAATGTTCCAGCTCGCTGGTAAAGAACTTGCTGCGTGGTGGATAGGCGAAGGCCAGTGTCGCCAATGAATCAATCACCGGGAAACGGCCCTTATGTTTACCATAACGGGTTTCGACGCCGACGATAGCGGTGATGATTTCCTGGGGCACGCCGTATTGCTGATGGGCGCGCGCCAGCGTAGCGGCATTTTGTTTCCAGAACCTGACCCCACCCTGGATGCGATCCCGGGTCAGGAAAATAGGGCGGTACTGGTACCAGGGTTTTGATTCCGCCGGCCGGGAAATCGCCTCGATGATCGATTCATGATGGCGTGCCTGTTTGAAAATGGACTGCAGGGTTTCTGTTTTGAAATTGTGTTCCTGCACCATTTGCGTAATAAATCGCTGTACCTTGTCCTGTGAGAGATCGAGCGGTTTTGTCGATGCCTGCGCCTCGAGTGCCAATATCAATACCAGGCCAGCCAATAATGTCGAAAATTTCATACTCATTCTCTTGATACCTGCTCAGTTCGCAATCAAGCGACGATGGGTCTGTATAGACATAAGAATACCGAAACCGGACAGCAGGGTCACCATCGATGTGCCCCCATAACTGATAAGCGGTAAGGGTACGCCTACGACCGGTAAAATACCGGAAACCATGCCGATATTGACAAAAATATAGACAAAGAAGGTGAGAACCAGGCTTCCCGCCAGCAACCGGGTAAAGGTGTCCTGCGCCTGGTTGGCAATGATCAGGCCGCGCACAATGATGACGCCGTAAATGACCAGCAGTAGCAGGATACCGAGAAAACCAAACTCTTCGCCAAATACCGCGAAGATAAAATCAGTGGAACGTTCGGGCAGAAAGTCCAGGTGCGACTGGGTACCATTGAGCCAGCCCTTGCCGTACAGCCCGCCTGAGCCGATTGCGATGGTGGACTGGATAATATGGTAGCCGGCGCCGAGGGGATCATTTTCCGGGTTGAGGAAGGTCAACACCCGTTGACGTTGGTAGTCATGCAGCAGGTAATTCCAGGCCAGCGGCGTGCTTGCGACCAATACCAGCAGCGAGCCAAAAATCAGTTTCCATTGTAAACCGGCGAGTAACAGCACGAAGATACCGGAACTGGCGATTAATAACGCGGTACCAAGATCGGGCTGCTTGGCAACCAGCAGGGTGGGAATAACAAGGATAGTTAACGCAGTAAGCAGTTGTAAGCGGCGTGGTGGTAACACGGCGTCGGCCAGGTACCAGGCAATCATGATCGGGACAGCGATTTTCATGATTTCCGAGGGTTGAAAGCGGAAAAAACCCAGGCTGAGCCAGCGTTGTGCGCCTTTGCCAACTTCACCCAGCAATAACACGGCGATTAACATTAACAAACCGATACCAAACACCCAGGGCGCCCAGCGCTGAATCACGGCCGGGGATATCTGCGCGATGGCAAACATGAAAACAAAACCGATTAACAGGCGCACCAGTTGCCGGGCGATCAGGTCCTGGTTTTGATCGCCGGCACTGTACAACACGAACAGGCCAATGGCTGATAACAGCAGCAGGCTGAGTAATAATGGCAAATCAATATGTAACCGGCGCAGTATTTGCTGCATGGTGCTGACCCGGTTTTCATCTGAGAACTGGCTATATTCCATAATGTTTATTGTTGCGTTTGTAGCAGGTATTGATCCATGACCTTGCGCACAATTGGCGCCGCCACTGCACCGCCACTGCCGCCATTTTCCACGATCACGGCAACGGCAATTTTGGGGTCATCCACCGGCGCGAAGCCAATAAACAGCGCATGATCGCGAAGTTTTTTCTTGATGTCTTCCTCAACATACTCTTCATCCTGTTTGATGCCAAAAACCTGGGCGGTACCGG
>JASFOS010000236.1:0-3192 GCA_050116415.1 Thioalkalispiraceae bacterium | reverse complement strand
ATTGCCAACGGCAAGGACCTGTAACAACGCTAGCCAGGCCCAGGCAAACATAAAAAAAGCCCGCACCGAACCGGTACGGGCTAACTTCAAAGGTTGAGGAGTCGCCTAACCTTCGTCTTTAAAAGTGGTAGCTGACGCGCAGCAGGTTGCGGCTGAAGTTGGTGCCTTCATCAGCCGGCGCCGCGTCGTTTTCCACGTTGGCATGAATGAACTCGGCATCCAGCTGATCGCTGAACGCGTAGCTCAGCACGATATTGGTTTCATCGATATCGGCGGTGGCGGCATCAGCATCTTCGAAGTGCGCGGTGGCCAGGGTGGCGGTTAACGCGTCATTCACCGCGTAGTCCACGGCCAGCAGGTAAGCCGAGGCATCATTCTTTTCCGCGATGTTGATTTCATCCATCGAGGTATAGAAACTGCCGCAGCCACACAGTCCCACGCTGACTGCCTTGCCATCCGGGTTGGAACTTTCGTTGTAGGCGGCGGTGAACGTCAGGGCCTCGAGGTTATAGCTGGCCATCAGTCCCCAGGCACTGCCATCGACGCCGGAATCATTGTCTTCGCTGTAACTGGCAAACTGGGCCGCCAGTTCCAGTGGCCCACGGCTGCGCACCACGTCGGCATACAGCAGGCTGAAGTTATTATCAAAATCATAGAACCAGCCCTGTGCCGTGTAGGCCTCGTTGATCTGGTACACCCCGCCCAGGGCCAGGGCACCGTCACCGTCCTCGCTGACCGGTTTGAATTTGCCCGGGTTACCGCCGGAGCCCACGCCGGCCCATTTCTTCGCGATCCCCCCTTCCAGGTGCAACTTCTTGCTCGGGTTGTACCTCAGCCAGGCGGCCTGGTAGGTGTGCGGCAACATGCGGATATTGTCGGTGTTGATGAACGGCGTATCGATCGCCTGGCGTCCCCAGCGAAACGAGCCGTTGTTGAAGGCATAGTTCACGTAGGCCTCGCCGATATAGGCGTACGAGGCATTGTTGTCATCGAAAAACTCGCCGTTGAGTTCGCCGTCCTCTTCATCACCGCTGAGGGCATTCACTTTTTCCACGAAGTACGGGGCAAAGGCAAACTGGAAGCCATTGATGTCGGCACTCTCCAGCTTGATATGGCCGCCGACCGCGCCGGCGCTGGTATCAGTGGCACCGGCCACGTCCGGTGACACCGCGATATAACCGAGGCGCAACTCGCCGGAAATACTGGCGTTCTTAATGGCCTGGTCGAAACTGTTTGCGGCGTGGCTGGTACCGGCCGTGGCGGCCAGCAAGGAAGTGATCAGTAATTTTTTCGCGTTATTCATGCTCTTGATATCCAACTTAATTAATCAACAAATTCAATGGATCTGAATCTTAATGATATTGATTCTCATTTGCAAGAATTAATTTTCGCGAATAAAAGCCACCACCTGCTGGATTACCTTGGGGTTATAAAGGAGTCGCTTGTGGCCCAGGCGCCGGGTGACATGCAGCTGCGAGCCCGGCCAGTGCCGGTGGATCTGCTCGGCCTGCGCCAGCGGCACGTCGTGATCGTCCTCATCATGCAGGAGCAAGGCGGCAACCCGGGACAGGGTTTGGCAGGTGTGGGTGGTGGAGACCCGTTCGCCCAGGCCATCGCCGAAGCGCCGCGCAAGGTGCTGTTGCAAGCGGGCCTGCACCGCGGCGGGAACCTGTAGCGCACGGCAAAAATGCCGGATCAGCATTTCGAAGTTGGCCGGGGTGCTGAGCAGCACCACCCGCCGGGCCTTCAACCCTTCGCTCAGCGCCAGGCTGGCGACCATGCCGCCGAAGGAATGGGCGACGATACCGTGAAGCGGCGCCACCTGCGCGGCGATGGCCTTGAGCACGTCGCGGATTTCGAAAATGTTGGTGGCACGCCCCGGGGTCTGGCCATGGCCCGGGGCATCGAAACCCAGCACCCGGAAGCCGGCTTCAACCAGCGGCTCGGCAAACGCGGCCATCTGGCTGCCGCGACCGTTCCAGCCATGCACCAGCACCACCAGCGGTCGGTCCGGTTCGCCCCACTGGTAGGTCATCACCGGGAAACCGGCCAGTTGCAGGCGTACCTGTTGCGCCGATTGCAGCCAGGGCCCTTCACGCCGCGGTGGATCGAAGCGCCGGGTCGAGACCCAGATGCGCGCCGCCCAGGCACCGAACAACGCTGGCCACAGCGGGCCGAGATGGCGGAATGCCCGGCGCATCAGGCGCAACTTGAGCGGCGGCTTGCGCCTTCGACGGCGTGCCTGGCTCCGCGATGTGGGCGATGAGTTCATGGTGCACGATTTAAACATATAAAGCCCGTTTATGCCCCAATGGCGGATTTTGAGGCCAATTGGCCGCTGCAGTTATTGCCTGCGACGGGCAAACCGCTTAACCTTGAGCGCCTTAATTATTATAAGAATGAATGGAAACCTGCCATGACCGAGATGAACCTGGAACAAGCCCGTTACAACATGATTGAACAGCAAATCCGTCCCTGGGAAGTCCTCAACCAGGACGTGCTGGATTTACTGGTACAGATTCCGCGCGAGGACTTCGTGCCCGAGGCCTATCGCAACATGGCGTTTACCGATACCGCGATCCCGCTGCCACACGGTCATTTCATGCTGGCCCCGAAAATCGAGGCGCGCCTGTTACAGGCGATCGACATCCAGCCGGACGAGGACGTGCTGCAGGTCGGCACCGGTAGCGGCTACCTGTGTGCGCTGATGGCGAGCATGGGCCATCATGTCACCACGGTCGATATCCACGAGGACCTGTTGCAACACGCCCAGCAAAAACTCGCCGAGCACAATATCCACAACGTCAGCTTTGAATGTGGCGATGGCGCGCAGGGCTGGAACCATAACCGCAGTTACAACGTGATCGTGGTGGCCGGCGGTTTACCGATACTGCCGGAAAGCTTTCAGCATTCCCTGAAGATCGGCGGTCGCCTGTTTGCCTTCGTCGGGGATGCACCGGCGATGGAAGCGGTCCTGATCACCCGCGTCGGCGAGAACGAATTTTCCCACGAAGAACTGTTTGAAACCGAGGTGCCGGTGCTGGAGAACGCGCAGCAACCCGAACGCTTTTCATTTTAAGCCTGCCTTTCGTCAACTACACTTTATCCAGGGCAGAGCCCGCGGCTTCACTTTAATTCGCAGGCTCCTGCCCTTATAGTCTCCTGATGCGTCACTTTACACCACGGGAATTG
>JASFOS010000235.1:0-3222 GCA_050116415.1 Thioalkalispiraceae bacterium | reverse complement strand
TGATTCCTACGGAAAAACATGAGCAGATGATTTCTCCTTTGTCAGGTATGGGTGAACCCGAACTACCTGCTAGTATGCTGGTACGATCTTGATTGGCCAGTCCGTCTTGCTTGAATAGATTAATTAACCAGCTTTTATCAGGTAACTGTTTATCCGGCCCAATGAATATAAAACTATCAAGCCTGCCACCGTCAATCCGGGCCGCGCGGTAACGACCTTGTGCTGCATCATAGTATTCAATCCATTCGGGCTGACCTGACTCATGGCATAGTAATGCACGGGCCTGCCTGGTCCAGTCATCAGGTTGAGTAATACTGGCGATTTCATAACAAATCATGTTGTCACAATTGATCCGTGTCCAGTAATCAAATGTCTTGATGTTGCCAAGTTCACGCCTTGAAATAATATATCCGTAGCATGACATAGGTATTGGTTCTAGCTGGACCGGAGTATGCTTGAATTCCGGCTGCCCGGAGACTGGATCGACATTCGCTTCGAGCAATTGAGCTACGCAGGCGTTTGCCGAGAACTGGTCGTTCCAGTGAATCGGAATAAACACTTCACCATTTCGCTGTGTTTGTGTAATTCTTGCTCTTACAACCAACTCACCATCTCTACTGGTGACTTTTACCAGGCTATTTGCCTCGATTTTAGAACGTAGGGCATCATCAGGATGGATCTCAACAAATGGTTCACGGCTATGGGTAGCTAAGCGTGCTGATTTTGCTGTTCGGGTCATGGTGTGCCAATGATCACGTGTACGTCCAGTATTGAGAATAAACGGGTACTGCACAGAGATGCGTGATGCTGGTAAGTTATTATCCGAACTGATGAAGCGTGCACGGCCACTTGGGGTAAAAAATTTTCCCTCAGTAAACAGACGTTTACTACCTTGCGGATACTGCCGTGTCACTGGCCACTGGACTGGATCAAGTATGTCGTATGCATTTTGATCCAGTTCTGCAAGTGCGCTGATATCAAAATCACGCGTACCTGCATTATACCAGCCGCTCAGACGAGCATGCTCGGTAAAAATTTCCCGTGGCGATTGATAGTCAAATGCCTGCTGATAACCCATTTTCGAGGCAATCTGGCAGATGATCCACCAATCCGGCCGTGCATTATCTGTGATCCGAAGAAATGGACGCTGTCTGGATATGCAACGTTCTGAATTCGTTACCGTCCCATCCCGTTCACCCCAGGTCTGTGCTGGAAATAAAATATCTGCATACTGCGTCGTATCAGTCGATTGCATGCAATCTGAAACGATCACCAGTTCACACTTCTGTAATGCCTCACGTACCTTTGAAGATCCCGGCAATGAAACGGCCGGGTTAGTTGCCATGATCCAGATTGCTTTGACATTTCCCTCATTGACCTCATCAAACAATTCAACTGCTTTGAAGCCTTCAGACTTTGTTAAGCGATCAGTCTGCCAGAATTCACTGACTCGTTGATGGTGTTGTTCATTATTGATATCCATGTGAGCCGCCAGTTGATTGGCCAGCCCACCTACTTCACGTCCACCCATGGCATTGGGTTGACCAGTGATGGAAAAGGGCCCCATTCCAGGACGCCCGATCCGTCCAGTTAATAAATGAACATTGATAATGGCATTAACGCGATCTGTTCCGTAAGACCATTGGTTAATGCCTTGGGAATAGAGCGTAACAACACGATCAGTACGCGCAAACAGGCGGTAAAATTGCTCAATCTGCTCCGCAGGTATCTGGCATTGTTCAGCAACCGCATCAATATCGGGTAGTGATGCCAGTGGAATTTCATTAATCCCCTCGGTATGGGACTGAACATACTCATTATCTGCTTCATCTTGCTCGACAATCGATTTAAACAGGCCGCTGAAAAGTACCTGGTCGGTACCAGGCTTGATGGCAAGATATTGGTCCGCAATTTTTTCGGTTGCTGTCTTGCGTGGATCTATTACCACCACAAACAGATCAGGGTTTTCTTTCTTGGCCTTAACAATACGCTGATAAACCACGGGGTGACACCATGCGGTATTGGAACCGACAATCACCAGAAGTTTGGCGCGTTCGAGATCTTCATAACAACATGGTACGGTATCACTGCCAAAGGCACGCTTATAGCCTGCTACGGCTGAGGACATACACAACCTCGAGTTGGTATCAATATTACCGCTGCCAATAAATCCTTTCATTAATTTATTGGCAACGTAGTAATCTTCTGTTAACAACTGACCCGAAACATAAAATGCCACAGCATCCGGTCCATATTCCTCGATAATTTTCATCAAACCAGTTGCAGCTACCTTGACAGCATTTTCCCAGCTCGTGGATTTGCCTGATACTTGTGGACTAAGCAGGCGTCCATCCCTGGACAGGGTTTCGGAAAGCGCACTACCCTTTGAACACAACAAGCCATTATTCGCGGGATGTTCTGGGTCACCTTTAATATCGTAGTTACCCTGTAGATCCTGGGAAACGATAATTCCACAGCCAACCCCGCAATAAGGGCATGTTGTCTTAACTGTTTTTATCATAGTTGTTACTAGTTAGAGCAACCTTCACCAGGGATCAGTGACAACCATATTACTTCACCTTGAATTTTGACAGGAAAACTCGCCGCACAACCTTTATCGGGTGCTACAGCATTACCTGAATCAAGATGAATTTTCCAATCATGTAGCGGACAGGCCACACGATCACCATGCACAATCCCTTGTGACAATGGCCCCCCCTTATGGGGACACTTATCCCTTAACGCAAAAATTTTATTTTCTGCTGTTCTGAATACAGCGATATCACCTTCGGTGGTACGTACCACGCGTGCCCCCAACCTGGGAATATCTTCTATTGTACCGACTTCAACCCAGTTTTCATTCATAACTGCTACCATTATTTTATCCTGTTTGTTTATTGATCAAGCACCAACCACTTTAATTGGTTCAAACTCATGTTTATCCAAACCCTTAGCACGTTCCTGCCATGGATCATCCTGCATGTATTTTTGTGATTCAAGGAAACGTACGGCCAGTACTTTCCGGTTTTCATCATCTTCCACGATTTTTTCTTTCACGTAGGAGAGTCCGACACGTTCTATCCATGGCGCGGTACGTTCCAGATAATGGGCTTCTTCACGATAGAGTTGCATAAAGGCAGCCGTATATTCGAGCACTTGTTCTTCAGTTTTAACCGAGGTCAACAGGTCTGTGGCACGAACCTTGATGCCGCCATTACCACC
>JASFOS010000234.1:0-3257 GCA_050116415.1 Thioalkalispiraceae bacterium | reverse complement strand
CTGGCGCTAATCGCGGCATCCTTGAGGATCACAGGGTGCAGGAATACCATCAGGTTGGTTTTTACCTTGGTGGTTTTATTGTGACGGAATAACCAGCCAAGAATCGGTATGTCCCCCAGGCCCGGCACGCGTTGCTCGGTTTCACGTAATTGATCCTCGATCAAGCCACCCAGCACCACCACCTGGTCATCCTCAACAATGACGCTGGTTTTGATTGCTCGCTTATTGGTAATGAGGTCCACTCCAAGCTGGCTGTCTGAAACTGAGGACACCTCCTGCTGAACTTCCAACTTGATGGCATTGCCTTCGTTGATCTGTGGCTTGATCTTGAGGGTCAGGCCCACATCTTCACGTTGCACCGTCTGAAAGGGGTTGGTCGGGGTACTCCCGCCGCCGGTGCTGCTATAGGAACCGGTTAGAAATGGCACATTACTGCCCACCACGATCTCGGCCTCTTCATTATCCAGCGTCACCAGGGTCGGAGTAGATAAGATATTGTTTTCACTATCACCGGACAAGGCGCGCAACAAGGCACCCACCTTGGTTGAACCGGTAAAATCTCCCCCAGCGAGCGACAAGCCGTCGCTGATGGTCGGTGGCGTGGTCAACAAGTCCCCCAGGCTACCACCCGCACTGAAATTGACAAAACCAATGGGCTTGTCCACTTCGAAGCCATCAAACGCCCACTGGATCCCCAGTTCACGGGTTGCGTCGGTTTTCACTTCAGCAATGATGGCCTCAACCAGCACCTGGGCACGGCGCACGTCCAGCTTATGCACCACGTCACGCAGTGAGCGAAACACGTCGGGTGGTGCATTAATGACCAGCGCGTTGGTGTTTTCATCCGCCTGGATGGTGATGTTGCCGTTGGCGCTTTTTGCCTGGCCAGCCTTGGTCGAGGTCACACTCTGGCTGACCCCGGTTAAAACCGGTACCAGGTTCTTGGCAACCGCGTTCTTCAAATAGATAACATGGGTATCGCCGCCCACCGCCACCGGGGTATCCAGGTGCGTGATCAAGGCCCGTAAACTCAGGCGATCGGATTTGTCACCGCCAATAAGCACGCTGTTACTTCTTTCATCAGCAACGATCTTGACCTGCTCCGGCTTTTGGGGATCAGTGGGTTTTAAACGCGTGATGATACGAACAACCTCAGACGCCGAGGCGTGCTCCAGCTTAATCACTTCGATCTCATCACCACTGGCCTGGTCAATGCGCCTGATGATGTTCAACAGGCGCTTGATATTGCCCGCACTATCGGAAATCACCAGTACATTTGAGGCCGGGTAGGCTGCCAGATGGCCTTGCTGTGGCACCAGGGGACGCAGAATCGGCACCAGCTGGGCAGCATTGACATATTTGACCTCTACCACGCGCGTGACAAACTCATCCCCTTCACCGGCATACTTGTCAGTGGCGATACGAACCGCATCCTGCTTGGCCCCGACTTCAGGCACAATCTTGGTGACATTATCCCCTTCAATTGCGGCGAAACCGTGCACTTTCAATACCGAAAGAAAAACCTTGTAAACCTCGTCCGCGGACATGGCATGATTAGAGATGATCGTGACCTTACCTTTGACACGTGGATCGACGATAAAATTACGCCCGGTCATTTCCGAGATCGCGGCAATCACCGCCGTGATATCGGTATTGTTGAAGTTTAACGTGGTCAGGGCATCATCCTGTGGCGCTTCAGCAGCCATCACCCAGGCAGGCGCAAATAATAACTGTAGAATAAGCAGCCCGAGCGCCAGCTTATGTTTAAGCGTGTTCTGTGGCTGTTTCAGGTAAACCGGTGCCGCGCACTTTGAACCCGGCTGATTTCCTTGATGATGTTTTAACTGCGTCATCCTGTTCCCTTTAAGTCTTTATAATTGTTGTAATGCCCAATTCTCAATTCAAAGAGGCCATCCATGCAAGTATTTATAAGCGTAGCTGGATTGTTTGAAGCTGGCCATTGCGTTCAATGGTCAACTCGATACTGTTTTTCGTGGAAAGCTGGTCCATTAACCCGTACAGCGACGAAGGATCACTGAGTGTCACGCCATTGACCGCGGTAATCACATCCCCTTTGCGCAGCGTCAGGCTACGCATTAACTGTTTATCCTGGTGCTCAACCGAATAACCCCTAATACTACCATTTTTCAAAACCGGTCGAATCTGCACCTGTTGCCAGATTGTTTTTGGATCTTGCACCAATGTCTGTTTAAGTTGCCTGAGCTTAGGCGTCGCCCGCACCACCCGTTTGGTCGTGGCGCTGCGCGTTGGTTGTTTTCTAAAGCTGGTGTTATTGCCTTGATTGGCCTTATAAATAGTCTCCATACGCAAGGTTTCAAGCCGGCCATTACGCTTGAGAATCACCCGATCCGGGTACACCGCATGCAGTACTGCGCCGCCACTTACACTGCTCCCCAGCCGGTAGGCCTTATCCTGGTTTTTGCTGTCCGCAATGATCGCAAAGGCCTGCCTGGGATCGCTGGAGGCAAACACCCCTTTCAATTTCAGTTGCAGGCGCGTTTCTGGCGCAACAATCGGGGCATCGACGACCGCAGGCGCCTCGGCCTTGCCAAATAAGTGCAGATTACTGATGCTCAACAAACGGGCCGCGGGCTCGATATTGACGGGTTTGCTAGAGGCGGCATTCCCTGCTTGTACGGGGGCGGTATCCGGAGAAACTACCATCCACGTTAGCCTGGCCAGGGCCGAAGCCAGCAAAATGAGGGCCACCAGGTTAGCCAGACGCACCCACCATACCCTGGACGAGGGTGAATTCAGCCATTTCCTGTCGAAATGACGGCCAACTTGATCACTGAACTGTTTTAGTATGGCTTGCATGAAGATTAACTATATTAACATTTTAATATATTCAAAATATCAAACGTGACCAATTTGGTCACTTTGTGACAGGCATCATCAGAAACATCTCTGATAAACGCCTTGTGCACATGTCAATTATGATATTTCAATTGATTTAATTATGCGTGAAAGATTGATTAATTGACACTAAATACGTGACCTGTCTGGCATTTTTCTTCTCAAGTTGTTGGGATTTCTGCCGATAGCAATTCTAATAACAAAATCTGGCACAGTTTCTGCTGTGTACCTGGATAACAAAACGCACAGATTTATTTTTAAAACCAACATGCAAAAATGTGGAGATAAACAACATGAAAGCACCAATGCATAAAGCTTCAGGTTTTACCCTGATCGAACTCATGATCGTAGTTGCGATTATCGGTATTCTGGCCGCGATT
>JASFOS010000233.1:0-3258 GCA_050116415.1 Thioalkalispiraceae bacterium | reverse complement strand
CACTAGAAATAGCTTTTTAACCATACTGAGTGTGGTTGTCTTATCTCTTTTTTGCGTTGTTGCACTGCAACATTATGTTCGCTCAAGCATTAGCGGACAATATCTGCACAGCCACCATCAAGTAAGTCAATTGCTGCTCGATTCACTCGCCATGCAGAACCTGGACAGGTTACAACAACAGCTGGAAACCCGGCTGGAGTCATTACCTGGCTGGTTGGCCGCAGTTTACGACGAATCGGGCAACTTGCTCTGGCAGAGCCAGGCTGAAACGATGGGGCTCGACTTGACGAATACCAACCCGGCCCGGTTGGCCTCACCCTCGTTTGTGGCCGAGCAGGACTGGCTGATCAGTCAGCAACCGCTGCCTGCCCAGGCCCCCGGCCAGCATGAACTCACCGTGACGCTGTTTTCATCACGGCAGGCCGAACAGCAACAAACATCATTACTCAGTAACCTGATATTTGCTACCGCGATGGTGGTCGGCTTATTAATCTGGTGGGTGGTTCGCCTCAACTCACGTCATATCCGCTCGGATATCCGCAGATACCTGCGCGCCAACCGCAAAGAGTTTACTCATGACAGTCTCACCGGCCTGCCTAACCGTGAGATCCTGCTGGATCGTATCGAGCATGGTCTGGCGCAGGCCAGGCGTATCCAGTCACGCGTTGCCCTGATATATATCGCGTTGGACGGTTTCAGAACAATCAATGATACCTTTGGGCATGCCTTTGGCGACCAGGTCTTGCGTTCGGTGAGCGCCAGGTTAACCTCGGCAAGTCGTGAAAGCGATACCCTGGTTCGTATCGAGGGTGATCAGTTTGCGTTGCTGATGACTGATATGCACCATCAGGAAGAAGTCGAGGCAGTTGCAAGGCGTATCATGCAGGCATTAAAGGCGCCTGTAGAAGCGGGTAATAAACAGTGCGTCATTAGCGCCAGTATTGGTATCAGCACTGACGAGCATATCGAGCATGATCAGGATCGACTGGTTCTGAATGCCTACACGGCCATGCTGGATGTGAAGCAAACGGCTGGCGGCAATGGTTACCGGTTCTTTAATCCCGAGATGAGTTCGCAATACATGGCGGCGGCGGAAAAAGATGCGGAATTGTACACGGCGCTGGAAAAAGAAGAGTTTTGTTTGTTCTATCAACCCAAGGTTGATGCCGTGACCGGCGCAATCAAAGGTATGGAAGCCCTGATTCGTTGGCAACATCCCGAACGTGGCATGGTGTCACCGGTGGAGTTCATTCCTGCGCTGGAGAAGTCTGGCTTGATCGTGCTGGTCGGCGAGTGGGTGTTGCGAGAGGCATGCCGGGTCAACAAGGCCTGGCAGGATGAGGGACTGCCTCCCTTGAAAGTCTCGGTAAACGTGGCCACGCCGCAATTCAAGCAGGATGGCTTTGTCGATATGGTCAAGGAAATCCTGGAGAGTACCCGGCTGGATCCAGGCTACCTGGAAATCGAAGTCACTGAAAGTTGCCTGATGGATGACGATGCCGGCAATATCGAAATTCTTGACCAGATCAAAGCGCTGGGTGTCTCGATCTCGGTTGACGATTTCGGTACCGGTTATTCATCCCTCAGTTACCTGAAACGTTTCCCGATCGATACGTTGAAAATTGATCGTTCTTTCATTACCAATGTGCAGGATCGTAAGACCAATGATAATGCCGCGATAGTTACCGCGATCATGGCACTCTCACACAGCCTGCGCCTGGAAGTCGTTGCCGAGGGTGTTGAAACCCCGCAGGAACTGGCCTACCTGCATGCACTGGGATGTCGTACTATCCAGGGCTTTCTGTTCAGCCGCCCGGTATCACAGCAAGAGTTTCGCGCCTTGCAACAGGATTCAGTGAGTCTCAAGCAAACCCTGGAAACCGTGCGCGAGGCACTTCGCTAAATTTATTTCGTTCAACGAATTTCATATTTTCTTCGTATACCTTTTGTCTCCCGGCTTTGTTAATTTCAATCGACGTGGTGTAAAAAGTCGAATATTAACAAACGCTTATAGTTAAAATTGATCTCGCGCCTCACCTGGAATGTGAAACCGTTCATGTTTTGTAAGCCTTCTGCTGTTTAGAATTCAGGGCCGAAAATGGAACGTACAAGAAAAATAATTATGGAGGACAGGTTACGTGGCGGCTTTAATACAATATGTTAATGGCGTCCCTGCCATCAAGTTCTCACTTGATGAACTGAGTACCTATATAGGTCGTGCATCGGCCAGTGACATCTGCATTGATGACAAGTACGTCAGTAAGCAACATGCGCTAATCGAAGTCGCCAGCAGGCAGCAGGCAACTGAGCAACAAGCTTTCTATATCCGTGACCTGGACAGCACCAACCATACCTATGTCAACGAAGTACCGGTAAAACGCGCACGCTTGAAAAATCGTGACAGTATTCGTATCGGTGAAGAATATTTTGTGTTCGAACAGGAAGAGGGCGAAGAAGAGATCGCCGAGCTGAAAGCTTTTCCTGGCCAGGAACAACAGGTCTCCGCGTTGACTTCAGAATTACAGGACGCGCCCAAACTCAACAAAAGGTTCAGTCGTCGTCTAAAACTGTTCTGATTCTATGTATGCCGCACAACGGTTACGGATTTTTTCAGCCAGCAGGCGGGTTGCGGGCCCTGGTTGCTCCGGCTGTCCATAAGCCATGTAAAAAGAGACATAGTAGGCGCGGCCTTCGCGCAGCGGCAGGGGTTTTAGGACCCCGTCGCGCAGCTTGTTAATGATCTTGTGTTTGGGCAACCAGGCAAAACCAAGACCATGACTGATACTTTCGATCGCGGTATCGATATTACTTACGATCCAGCGCTGTTCTGTATTTTGCCAACCGACGCTCTGGGTCTCGGTATGTCCTGAATCACGAATGATAATCTGCAATTCCGCGCTTAGTTGTCGGCGAGTCAATGGTTCGGGCAGTGCATGCAGTGGATGGCTGGCGTGCGCCACGGCGATAAACTCGATATCCAGCAAGGGATCAGACAAATATTCAGCCGGCAGGTTAGCACCAATCACCAGATCGGCAGTGCTTTCCCGCAACGCATCACCCGCTCCGGAGAGCACCACCTCGTTGAGTAAAACCCGGCTACCCTGGCACTCCATGCTGAACGTCTTGAGTGCCTGGAAAACCTCCGCCATGGGAAACGCGGCATCAACCGCCAGGCTTACCTCGGCTTCCCAGCCTTGTTCCAGTTGCTGTGCCAGTTGTTCCAGTTCGCTGGCGGAATTGACCAGGTGGCGGGAACGT
>JASFOS010000232.1:0-3295 GCA_050116415.1 Thioalkalispiraceae bacterium | reverse complement strand
ATGTCATTGGCCGTACATCCTGGCAGGCTCTCATCACCCAGCATATGACACCTGATGTCTGCAGCATACCAGGGACTGGACAAATCAAAAGATAATGGTACTTCGGTAACATTATCAAAACCACCCTGTGTTAATGTGTTTGACAGGATTGAAGAAATTTCCTTACCACTATCTAGAACAACGTCATAGGCGGAGACCATGGCAGTCTGCATGTTAATACCAAACTCATTACTGACATGCTCATCAATGCTGGCTATTATATCTTCTGGCGTCTCAACCAGTCGTGATACCGGCCATTCTGGGACCAATATCTTGAATGGCATATTTTCTACGGAATAATCACTTGCATAATACTTATCAGTTAATATGTTTGAGTGGAACATTGCCGAATAAAGCGGCGAGCTTACCCTCGCTGGTGTCAGGCCAATATAATCTCTTTCATTAAAATCGGTGGGATCGACAGCACGATAGTAAGGAATAATATCATCATCACCAACCAGGACAACGCTCTTCGCGCTTCCTCTATGACTAGCAATCGTTCCACGTATAGCAGCTGCAACCGCATTAGCATTACCAACGACACAGGGACTGGTATCCATCGTAGCGTATTTGTCGGCATGATGAATGGCTAATATTTTTCCACTTTCCATGCTAGCCAGAATTTTTAGACGGCTAAATACTGCATCCCAACGAGCCTGGCCATACTTGGCTGCCATGCGTTGTGGGTTCACTACATACATTACTTCATCGCCGAAATTCGCATCTGCAATAATTCCATTGGTTCCACTCGACTGTGGATCAACCAGGTACTCGCCAATACAAGCGCCATCAGTAATATTTTCGAGTTCTGTTTGGAAGCTGTTTTCCACTTGTAATGAGTATGGCGAACCGAATTCGCCATCAGACGCAACAGCCAGGTAGATATCCTGGTCAGTATTAACGCGTAGGATAACCAGTTCGTCGTTATAACCATCATTGGCTGAGAATGATAATACCTTGTAACCATTTTCAATGGCTTCATTTAGTGATGTCTCTGAGATATCAATATCCTTGTTACCTACAGAGCTTCCATACTGAGGCAGGAATAGTGCTTCGCTAAGTGGAATCTGGCTGAATCCGAAGCCCTTGTTTATTGAGGATGCTGAAAATGGTTCCAGTTCGGAATCGCGTAACCACATGCTATGTAAGACAGATTTGTCGATTGCTTCTTGCCATGATAACCCAGTTGCTGGAGGGGTACTGAATATTACAGAATCAACAGAGTTTATTCCTTCAGGGTTATCGAGTCTTGAAGCATCACCACTAAATGCCCACAGTCGTGAAGCATCACCGCTGAATGACCAGAGACGTGAAGCGTCACCGCTAAATGACCAGAGTCGTGAAGCATCACCGCTGAATCCCCAAAGCCGCGAAGTATCTCCACTAAACGTCCAGAGACGCGAGGTATCACCACTGAATGCCCAGAGACGAGAGGCATCACCACTGAAACCCCATAGACGTGAAGCATCACCACTGAATCCCCATAGACGCGAAGCGTCACCACTGAAAGCCCATAATCTTGAAGCATCACCACTAAAACCCCATAACCTTGAAGCATCACCACTAAACGACCATAGTCTTGAAGCATCACCACTAAAAGACCATAAATCTTTCAAATCGTTGTTAAATTCATCATACGCATTCTCTGATCCTGCAGGTAGTTTGCTGAGTACAAACAGATCATGATCAGTGGAAACATTACGAAGACGAACAAAAATTTCACTACCAACCGGGAAATTATTGCCATTTGCATCGGTAACTTTGTAGTAATCAATATCACCCTGCTTATTCAGGTGTGCAACATTCACTTGCCCACTTTGGATTAACGTTGCTGTAGTTGGCGTGTCATTTCCATCATCATCCTGGCCAAGAGAAAAAACACTGACAGGTAAAATATTAACAGTTATGTTTCTGGAAACGGATTTACCACCAACAGGATCAGATAAAGTAAGGTTAATAATCGTGGTACCCGCTTCATCAGGGGCATCAAACGGGATCGAGGCGACCCCCTTCAACATCATTGGAACATTGTACTGGGTGTTTTGTGCTTCACTTTGAACCAATGTGCCGCTACCATTACCGATAATCCAGGTTGCGTTGACCTGATCATCCCAGCCGGGTTTGGCATAACGAGCAGTGAGAATATTGCCTTTTGATCCGGCAACCACATTATAGGTAGTGAGATTATTCGCCAGGATTGGCCCATCCTGGTAAGTAATATCAGGTACGATGCCATCGGGCCCAGATTGTCCTGACTGGATTTCATCACTACCGCCAAAGCGATCAAAGACCTTGAGTTTGGCGCTTACTGTTCCCTGGTTCGAAGCAACTACAGCGATTTCTCTCGCATCGTACTTGGTTTCAGTCTGGCTTACACCAGATGCGTTAAAATAAGTAATTTCCCAAACACGTTTTGTTATCTTGTCACCAGGATCTGCATCTGTGGAAGTATCAGTAAAACGTGATACATTGCCCTCTATCGTAGTTTGGCGTGAGACAGTAAAATTAGCCACAGGATCATTGTTCCAGCTGTCCACGTAAGCCCAGGATGGGTGGCCTTCGTCATTTACGCCATCCAGGCTGTAACTGATAGTCACTTCGCTACCATCTGTAGGGAGACCGGAGACAATAACCCTTTGCCAGCCGGTATTAACAAAATCACCCTGCTTGCCACCGTAAACCTGAAGTACACACGGCGTTACAGAACAGGTCTGCGTTGTCTCACCGGTAAACATCGTTACCGACAGGTTACCGCCATTTCTGTCTTGCACGGTAAATTTTTTCGTCGGATCAGATACTTGCTTAACATCGATAGTAAAGGTATCCCGCTCCCGGTGTTCCCAGGAAAACAGGCGGAAACTTAAAACAACAGCTTCATTGTTCGAGTTGAAAGTCTGGCTGACGGTATTGCCACCGACATTCATATTTTCTGATACTTGCTTCGGCGCACCAAGACGGAGCATTTTGGCGCCCTTGTCAGGATTAACCGTGATATTCAGATCAGCATAGGTGGGAGAATCATCTCCATCTTCCATTTCAACGACGGAGACTGAATCGGCCTCGGAGACAATGTTCCAGTAGGCTTCGCCTTGCTCAAAGCCTGAATTTAACAGTCCTTCCTGTGCCGTTGCGGAAGATGTAAAAAATAGCAATATAAAAAGAATTGAATGACTGAAGATTCTGAAATAATGACTGAAAACCATATCCATACCCCTTGTGACTGGTACCTTAGTTGTCGGTAAAATCCCTTTTACTG
>JASFOS010000231.1:0-3301 GCA_050116415.1 Thioalkalispiraceae bacterium | reverse complement strand
TGCTCAGTTACCCGGTGATTGCCATCCCATCGACACTGATGATGATAGCCATTCTCTATTACCTGTGGCGAACCATTCGAGTGCTGACTGGATTCAAGCTAGAGGAAGTCATGGCCATCCAGTAAAGACGGAGTGCCGTCACGCCAGGTTCAATGACGACAAGTTTAAAAAATCATGACAGTTATATTCATTAGGAACTGAGATTTTCGATGCATCTAACTTTTGTTAGAGTAATAACATAGCTTGCCCCCAATCACTTTAATTTGAAAAAATTGCCTGGCAAACTTTTCCCCAGAAGCACTTTATTCAAAATATTTTTCAATGCTCAAATTACAGTGATAATAATTCAATCACCTGTTGGCTTTCACGAGCATGACAAACCTGCTCCGCGAGCTGCTCTGCCTCTGTAATCCTGGTTGACCGGACTGTTTGCGCAAGATAAGGCACGAGTGCCGCATCAACGGAAAAAGCACGGTAACCCAATCCTAGTAAAACAGGTAACACGCCCGGCAGTTGTGACAATACCCCGCAGATTTGTACCTTGGTGGATTGCTGAGTGGTGGTGGGTGCAATCGGCTTTAAAAAACGATAAAGCAATGGCGCATAAGGATCCAGGTACTGTCGTAATTCAGGTCGATCCCGATCGGCAGCAAACAGGCATTGCATGAGATCATTGCAACCTATGCCCACAAAGTCAGCAATATCCAGCCAGTTCTGAAAGTCTAAAGCACCCGCTGGCGTTTCCACCATTGCTCCGACAGGTACCGGCTTTGTTAAAGCCTTGTTGATATATTTTGACCAGTAATCCAGCTCTTGCCGGTTGACCAGGTAAGGAATCAGTAAACGAATATCATAATGTTCCGTTAATTTATTGATAGCCTCCAGTTGTGCCTCAAGCATGCTGCGAACGGGTTCTGTTGCATACAAACGTACCCCCTGCAGCCCTAACGCACCGCCCACAACGTCATCCGGCAATATCCCTTTAAGCATTTTATCCGGAGCCACATCCAGCAAACGTATTGTCACGGTTAATGGTTTAGCCGTTTCACATAACTCGGCGAATACGTTCTGATAATACTGTGCATCTGGCACACTGCCATCTCCTGGCATAAAAAATTCACTACGCACCAGGCCAATGGACTCAACCCCAACTGCCATGGCTTTTTTGACCGCCTCGATATTTTTTACACTGGCTCGCAAATAAACCGGTTGACCATCTGCTGTATTGATAGCTTCACCCAGCGTGGCTGGCGAAGTTGTTGATACCGGTGAAAATACCGCGGCTGGATCATTGGTGATAATTCCCGAGACACCATCAATACTGAGCGCCATACCGTCTTTTAAATTAACAAGCGCCTGCTCATTGATAATGACGGTTGGAATACCATGACCTAGCAAACCAATCATGGTATGGGATAAAGGTGCACCGTCAATAACAACAAACCCTGCCGGCAAGGTGGTTATCGAAGGGATATCATAGTGTGAAATAACAAGAATAGACTGCGGGGTAACTGAATCAAGTTTATGCTGTAACACGCCATGTGCCACACCCGGCACATAAGGCATTCCCTTAATATGTATTGTATTCCCTGGCACCAGCTTTGAACCCCTTTAATATAACTAAAAGGCATAGGTTTATGAGCATGCCTGTGGTTTTGTCAGCCACCTTATTCTTACGGCCAGATACCACGCGCGTTTATCGTGAACAATAACCGCTCCAGGGCGACAACCAGTGCCGCGGTATGATAGTCAATGTTTACTGCTTTGCCCGCTTCTACATTTTGCTTTTCCTCGATGACCTGTTTTTTTGCAACCACCGCATCAACCGCATAGTTCATGCGTTTTTCCAGTTTCTGGTTGACCAACTCCAGGGGCCACTGTTCATTTTCATTATTTTGCACCCATTCAAAATAACTGACCGTAACACCACCCGCATTAACCAGGATATCCGGTAATACAGATATCCCCTTCTGGTTAAGTATCTCAGTCGCCTCGGGTGTAACGGGCGCATTGCCTGCCTCGACGATAAGCCTTGCTTTAACCTTGTTGGCATTGTCAATGTTAATCTGCGACATGGTTGCCGCGGGGACCAGGATGTCACAATCCATTTGCAGCAGATCTTCATTGGTTATGGTCATCGTTTCTGCCAGGCCAACAACGGTTCCCTGTTCCTGCTTATAGGCATTGACCTCGTCCGGCCTGAGACCCGCTTCGCTAAAAATGCCACCCTGTGAATCGCTAATCGCAATGATGTTGGCACCTGCCTCATGAAACAGGCGGACAATATTGGCCCCGACATTGCCGTAACCCTGTATCGCAACCCGGCTTCCTTTCAGTGTTGTTAATCCTGGAATGGCCTCATGATGCATAAAGCGTTGCACGGCAAAAAGACATCCCAGGCCGGTCGCGGTATCACGTCCTTCTGAACCCCCCAGGTATACCGGTTTCCCGGTTACGATCGGCCTGTTATTGCGACCCGGATGCATAATGTCATAGGTATCATAGACCCAGGCCATGGTTTGCTCATCGGTATAGAGATCATGGGCAGGAATATCCGTATGCGGCCCGATGTCATCAGCGAGTTCAGTAATAAATCGGCGGGTAATGCGACGCAATTCTGCCCTGGATAAGGACTTGGGATCGCAGCATACCCCGCCCTTGGCACCGCCGAAGGGAATATTCAGCAGGGCACATTTCCAGGTCATGAGCGCCGAAAGGGAGGCAATCTCCTCGTAGGAGAGCTCGGGATGGTAACGTAAGCCGCCCTTACCCGGCCCGTTTGCCCGGTTGTGCACCACGCGAAAACCCTGGAACACCCTGACCGTGCCATCATCCATTTCCACCGGGAAATTTACCACGATCGAACGTTTCGGTACCGCGAGAAAATCAACCAGCCCCGGCTGCAAGGGTTCAACATAATCGGCGGCACACTTCAGCCGGTCCTTGATTTTTTGATATTGATTGCTCTCTTCCATAGTGTTTACCTTGATGAAAGTTTAGACGAACAAGCGCTTACACACTATAAAACGGGGGCTACCCCCTTAAATATTTGTAAAAATCGGCGCTACTACCTGCTGTATCTGACTTAGCGATCAGATGAGGTTTTTGCCTGGTCGGGATTTTCCGCTGCCATAACCGCGATACGAATTTGGCGGTTTTGTTTCAGCGCGGTTAATTCGTTTACGATCCCCTCGGACAGCCCCTCTATCGCAGCGGTTAGGATTTGGGGTACCTTTCCTCCAATAAGTATGACATAGGCAAATGCGCGCGCTATACCTTGCGCTTCGGAATTGACTTCACA
>JASFOS010000230.1:0-3317 GCA_050116415.1 Thioalkalispiraceae bacterium | reverse complement strand
TGGATTGTCGGCACCCGGTGTTCAGGGAATGTCAGCAGCAAATTCAACAGCCTGAAAAAGTCGTTGGCCTGAACTAACAATATTCGGTTGCAGCATCAGTATAAATGCAACCAGGTTTTACCGTGCCAAGTGATAAACAAGACTTCATATGGGTTATGGTTGCATGTCTGATGTTTATCGTAAGCTGATAATCTTCCAGCCTTTCATTTCGGCATGCTGTTGCAAGGTTTCATCCGGGTCCACCGCTACCGGGTGAGTGACCTTTTCCAGTAACGGCAGATCATTGTGCGAGTCACTATAAAAATAGCTATCGGCCAGGTTCAGGCCGTTCTGTCTTAACCAGCTTTCCAGTCGTTCCACCTTGCCGTCACGAAAGCAGGGGGTGCCGCTGACCTTGCCGGTATAACGGCCGTTTATGATTTCCGGGTCGGTGGCCAGCAGGTTGTCGATGCCCAGCTCGGCGGCAATGGGACCGGTGACAAAACGATTGGTCGCGGTGATGATCAGAAGGATATCGTCGGCCTGGCGATGTTCCTCGATCTTGCTACGCGAAGCCGCGGTGATCATGGGGCGAATGGTCTCGGCCATGAACTTTTCATGTAACTGGTTGAGGGTTTCAGGGCGGTGTTCGCTCAGCGGGCGCAGGCTGAATTCCAAGAACTCGAAAATATCCAGGGTACCGGCCTTGTACTCATTGTAAAAACGGTGGTTTTCACGTTCGTAGCTGTCTTTGTCCACCAGTCCCTGCCGGGCGAGAAACTGGCCCCACTCATAATCGCTGTCACCCTTGAGCAGGGTATTGTCGAGATCGAAGATTGCCAATGCCATTTTTATTTTCCATAAATGTCCTGAAGGCGCGCATGATACCGGAAATTGATTAAAAAATACGAAGTAAGTGAGCACTAACAACGTGTCGGCAATAATAAAAGGCTTATAAAACAGCTAGATAACCCGATTTGCTGCATTAAGGGGAGTATGGAACAATTGAAGCGAAGTAGGAAAAGAGAGCGGCAAGTGATTGATAAAGAAGGCTACAGGGCAAATGTCGGTATCGTGTTATCCAACACGCCAGGGCAGCTATTCTGGGCGCGTCGAATAGGTGAAGATGCCTGGCAATTTCCGCAAGGGGGAATCAGGGAACATGAAACCCCGGAAGAAGCATTATTCCGCGAATTGAACGAAGAAATTGGATTACAGGCCGAGGATGTCAACATCATCGGCTGTACCCGTGACTGGTTGCGCTATGAGTTGCCCAAGGGTTTGATTCGGCGCGAGAACAAGCCGCTATGCATTGGACAGAAACAGCGCTGGTTCCTGCTGGAACTGGTCAGCCATGAAAGCCGGGTGCAACTGGATGCCGGCGAGAAACCGGAATTTGATCAATGGCGCTGGGTTGAACACAGCCGTCCGGCCCGCGAGGTAGTGGAGTTCAAACGCGCAGTCTATCAGCAAGCACTGGACGAGTTGTTGCCCTTGCTGAGAAAACGCATGGTCGGGTAACCAACCCGTTTAATATTATTAAAGAACAGCTTGCTGTTCTGTTACCAGAACCCGAATAATAAAAACAGGGATGACCAGCAAAACGAGTTGCTGGCAGGAATCAATATGCTTGAAACATTGCGTCGCATCACCCAGGAAGTGAATGTTGCCCAGAACCTGGAGCACGCACTGAACATTATTGTTCAGCGTGTTAAAGAGTTCATGGGCGTGGATGTTTGCTCAGTGTTCCTGCTGGATTCGGCGGACCAACGATACGTGTTGATGGCCACCGACGGCCTGTACCCCGAGTCAGTGGGGCGGGTACGCCTGGCCAGTGATCGCGGGCTGGTCAGTTACGTGGCGCGGCGTGCTGAACCCATCAACCTGGATAATGCACCGGACCACCCGCAGTTCTGTTATTTCCCTGAAACCGGCGAAGAGCAGTACCACGCGTTTCTCGGCGTGCCGATCATTCATCATCGCTCGGTGCTGGGGGTGCTGGTGGTACAAAGCCATGATGAACATCGTTTCGATGCGGACAATGAAAACTTCTTGATTACCGTGGCCGCACAGCTGTCCGGGGCGATTGCCCATGCCGAAGCCAGTGGCGGTATCGCCGGGCTGCGCGGTGCCACCAAGCCGGTCAAGGAAAGTCGTCCCTTGCAGGGGTTGCCTGGTGCGCCGGGTGTGGGGCTTGGTACCGCGCGGGTGGTTTTCCCCTCCACCGACATCAATGCCATTCCTGATCGTGATGTGGGCAATACCGAAAAGGAAATCGCCGCGTTCGATAGCGCGATGCAACAGGTGCGGGATGATATCAAGGCGTTGTCAAAACGTTTTGCCGGGACCTTGCCGAGTGAAGACCTGGCGCTGTTCGATGCCTACCTGTTAATGCTCGATAGTCATTCGTTTGTCGGCGCAACCCGTGAACGCATCGAGGCGGGCAACTGGGCACCCGGCGCGGTGCGTGAAACGGTGCTGGAACATGAAAAACTGTTCAAGGACATGGACGACCCGTATTTAAGTGAACGCAGCGACGATATTCGTGACCTGGGGCGACGCATCCTGGATCGCCTGTTCCAGGCCTCCGGGGAAGAAAAAGAATATACCGATGACACGGTGCTGGTGGGTGAAGAGATCACCGCCACCATGTTGGCCGAGGTGCCGCCTGAAAAATTGAAAGCGGTGGTCTCGGTTCGTGGCTCACGCACTTCGCACGTGGCGATCCTGGCGCGGGCACTGAGCATCCCGGCGGTTATGGGTGCCGAGGATTTGCCGGTTGGCCGGGTTGACGGGTTGCAGGTCATCGCCGATGGTTACAGCGGGCGGGTTTATATTTCGCCGTCAGAAACCATTCGCCAGGAGTTCCAGCGCCTGGCCGATGAAGAACTGGCGTTATCCGATGAACTGAAAGCCTTGAAAGACCTGCCGGCGGAAACGCAGGACGGTCGCGTTGTGACCCTGTATGTGAATACCGGCTTGTTGTCAGACATCAGCCCGGCCCATGAGAGTGGCGCGGAAGGCGTGGGTTTGTACCGGACCGAGTTCCCGTTCATGATTCGCCAGCGTTTCCCCGGTGAAGAGGAACAGCGCCAGATCTATCGCCAGGTGCTGGAAAGCTTTGCGCCCAAGCCGGTGGTCTTGCGTACTCTGGACGTGGGCGGGGACAAGGCCTTGCCGTATTTCCCCATCACCGAGGAAAACCCGTTCCTTGGCTGGCGCGGTATTCGTATCACCCTGGACCACCCGGAAATTTTCCTGGTCCAGGTGCGTGCCATGATCCGTGCCAGCGTGGGCCTGAACAACCTCAATATCCTGTTGCCGATGATCAGTGACGT
>JASFOS010000229.1:0-3318 GCA_050116415.1 Thioalkalispiraceae bacterium | reverse complement strand
ACGATTTTCAATATGCCCAGCGTTAGATCGATGACGGAGCCAATTAAAGTAACCCGTACCGTTTCCTTGTAACGTTGGCTGTTAACTGGAATATTGTCTTCCATATGATGATGTGCATGACTATGGCTCAACGTCCCGCCACCTCTATGGTTATGGTTATTTCATCGTCCTTTTCGCTGGTTTCCAGCACTTTGTGGCCGTTGATCCGGCACCAGGCAGGTACGTCGTTGAGCGCACCCGGGTCCGTGCAAACCACTTTGATAATATCACCATTCTCAAGTTCAGCAATGGCATCCTGGGTCCTGATCACCGGCATCGGGCATAACAAACGTCGTGCGTCGAGTTGATGTTTCATACATACCACGCTTGTTGAATTTCATCCGCTGGCATCGGTGTAATGGTAATCAACTGTTGCTGGCCGTCGGGGAAATTGATTTCCATTTCGACCTCCGCGGCTGACTTGCCCTTGCCAAAACGCGCGGCAACTCGTGACGCCAGCCGTAAATCGTCATCATTGACATCGCCATCGATCAGCACCAGCGGTCCACGGTGGCTCGGACTGCGTAACCAAATGAATTGTTTTCGATAACCTTCCATGAACTTGTTTTCCCCTTCCTCGCGGCCAACAATCATTTTGAAGTTATCGTTGGGACGAATATGACGCCCGACTTTCAACAGCATGATGTCATCCAGCTCGTAATCGCGGCTGGATTGGTGTTGCCACATATCAACCAGTTTGTCGGAATAGGCTTTATCGGTCAGGAAACAACAACCACCGGCCGGCTGCGCGTAATCAACAAAACCGAACTGTTGCGCCAGCGCCATCTGCGGTTTACGTGATCGACCGCTGAAATCATAAAGCGCATCCCGGTTTACCCAGCCTTCACGCTCGGGCAGGGTTTGCGGCAGGTTTTTTGCGCACAGGGGCCTTAACAATAAATCACCGGCACCCGACTCACGCTGTATCACCGGCATGGTGTCCTTGCGTTGTGACATGGGACGCTGCCCCATCACTTCACCGGTAATAATGAAATCGAAATCGTTTGCTTTTATCCACTCAAGTGCCTTTTTAACCATGAATCCCTTGCAGTCCAGGCAAGGGTTCATGTTCTGGCCATAACCATGTTTGGGGTTAAGCAGCACATCCTTGTACTCCTCGATGACATCAACAATGTGCATCTTGATGCCCAGTTGCTCGGCTACCCACAAGGCATTGTTGCGCTTGGGTTTGGCCTTGTCCTTCCTGCGAATTGCGTGGGTATGGCCTTCCACGCAGAAACCGGTGAAAAAGTTAATCCCTTCCACATGCACACCCTGGTCCATGATGACCCGGGTGGCGAGCATGGAATCCAGTCCACCGGATATGAGGGATACGGCTTTACGTTGCTTTTGCATAAGTAAGATAGTGATTTGCTGGAAAAAAACAATGAAATGAAACAAGAGCTAGATTTTAGCCCAAATCCAACTTTAATACATATTTAGTGTTATTATTTTCCAACCTGCTGAATTGCGGCATATTAGTAAATACGTTAAGGATCGCCAATTATGTCGGTATATTTACGAATTTTAGTGAATCTTGCGATTTTTTCATTAATTCCGGTATCCAGCGCATTTTCCGCCATTTATAAATGCACGGATTCCGAAGGTAACATGACCTTCTCGCAATTACCCTGCGCAAAAGACGAAACCAGCAGCAAACAACATTTATACTACGGTAAATCGACACCTCCCAACGAGGAAGCCTGTTCCGAAGCACAAAGTTTTTCCCGGCACCTGCTCGTAAAACTACAGAACCAGGACAAAATAGGCAGTGATGTGATTGAAGAGCTGGGCGGCCTGAACCATGTTAAACCAGCCGTTATCAGTATTATCAATTATGTCTCGTCGTTTCGCAGGGATAAAACGACCACTGCCAACAGGATTTCCTCGCTCACCGAAACAAAATGTAAAAACGAGGGCTTCGGCTATTTTGTTGTTGACGATTTCCCGAGGTGGCGGGAAGCCTGGGGGATTCCTGAAGACAAAGATACTAACCAAGTTGTGGCACCGGCTAACACGCTACCTGCCGCGACAAAACCATCGGCGGAAAACTTCTCTGATAGCCGACAAAAAGCCCTGGAAATGCGAAACAATAACCGTTGTGCGCAGGCCGAGCGTTCACTGGACAACTTACGTAAAAGAATGCGTCGCGGTTATAGCGATGCACAGGGCGAGTCTCTTCGTGAGCAGGAGCGAAGACTGGTTTCGCGGCGTTCCCAGTATTGCCAGTAAACGCTATCCTGTCGAACCTCTTCAAATTCTTCCCGGATCAAAATCGCCGCCAGTATCGAATCAGGAGGTTACGAAGCGCCCCTCTAGTCCGCTATAATGTGCTCTGTTTTGAACACCCAACATATATAAAGGTAAGGACTTGAGCCATAAATCAAAAAAATCCGCAGATCCCGCCACCTTCCAGGGCCTGATCCTGGCCTTGCAGCAGTACTGGGCCGAGCAGGGCTGCGTGATCATGCAGCCCTACGACATGGAAATGGGCGCCGGCACCTTCCACCCCTCGACGTTTTTACGCGCCGTGGGCCCGGAGCCCTGGGCCGCCGCCTACGTGCAGCCATCGCGACGTCCCACCGATGGCCGATATGGCGAAAATCCCAACCGCTTACAGCATTACTACCAGTTCCAGGTGGTGATCAAGCCTTCGCCGCTGGATATTCAGGAACTGTACCTGGGTTCCCTGAAAATGCTGGGCATCGATACCCTGGAGCATGATGTGCGCTTCATCGAGGATAACTGGGAATCACCCACCCTCGGCGCCTGGGGGCTGGGCTGGGAAGTATGGCTCAACGGCATGGAAGTCACCCAGTTCACCTATTTCCAGCAGGTAGGCGGACTGGACTGCAAACCGGTCACCGGAGAAATCACCTATGGGCTGGAGCGGATCGCCATGTACCTGCAGAACGTGGAAAGCGTGTTTGACCTGGTGTGGGCTGACGGACCGTTGGGTAAAGTGACCTACGGTGATGTCTACCACCAGAACGAAGTGGAACAATCCACCTACAACTTTGAATATGCCAATGTCGAGGAATTGTTCAAGATCTTCGACCTGTGTGAATCTGAATCACAAAAGCTGATCGAAGCCGGCTTACCGTTGCCGGCCTATGAGCAGATCCTGACCGCGTCACACACTTTTAACCTGCTGGACGCGCGGCACGCCATCTCGGTCACCGAGCGTCAGCGTTACATCCTGCGTATTCGTGACCTGGCGCGCGCGGTTGCCGAGGCCTATTACCAGGCGCGGGAATCACTGGGCTTCCCCATGGTCAA
>JASFOS010000228.1:0-3338 GCA_050116415.1 Thioalkalispiraceae bacterium | reverse complement strand
ACTTGAATACCTGAAGACAGTGACATTTATCCTGTTGATTGCAGTCGTAGTACAGGTCACCGAGATGGTGGTGCAAAAAACCAGCCCGCTATTACATAACGTGCTCGGTATCTACTTGCCACTGATCACGACGAACTGTGCGGTACTCGGTGTGGCACTGCTTAATGTACAGGATAGTCATGATCTTCTGTATTCGGGACTGTATGGGTTTGGTGGAGCAATTGGTTTTACGCTTGTCATTGTTCTATTTGCCTCGATCAGGGAGAGACTGGAAATTTCAGATGTGCCAGATTCATTTCGTGGCGCACCAATTGCCTTAATTACAGCCGGTTTCATGTCTGTCGCTTTCATGGGGTTTGCCGGTATGGCATAGGGTGAATCAAATGGAAATTATATTACTCACAATACTGGCATTAATCTTCGGCATATCACTTGGATACGTGGCGATACGATTCCGGGTAGAGGGTGATCCTATCGTCGACCAGGTTGATGCAATTCTACCGCAAACTCAATGTGCACAATGCGGCTATCCGGGTTGTAGGCCGTATGCCGAAGCAATCGTCAAGGAAGAGGCTCAGATCAACCAGTGCCCGCCAGGGGGCGAGGACGGGGTACAGGCATTAGCTGACCTGTTGGGACGCGAAGTATTGCCCCTCAACCCGGAAAATGGCGTGGTTGACGAAGGTTTGCCCATGATTGCGGTTATTAATGAGCAAACCTGCATAGGTTGTACGAAATGTGTGCAGGTCTGCCCGGTAGATGCCATCGTCGGAGCAGCAAAGCATAAGCACAATGTAATTCATGATTATTGTACCGGCTGTGAACTGTGTTTGCCGCCATTGTGTCCGGTTGAGGACTGTATACAAATGCAGCCAATTGAACAAACGGTTCATAACTGGAAGTGGTCTCTACCAGCAGCTAACAGCAAGGATCGTGCAGCATGAGAAAGATTGGACGCTTTAAAGGTGGCATAAAATTGCCAGGTTTTAAAAACCTGTCAAATTCCTCGGTTGTGAAGAGGTTGGCTATCCCTGAGCGAATTATTTTACCGTTACGTCAGCATGTCGGTGAGTCGGCTGAACCCCTGGTTGAAATCGGCGAAAGGGTCTACAAGGGACAGCTGGTGGCCAGCTCAAATTCATTTATCAGTGCATCCGTGCATGCTTCGACCTCTGGTATCGTTACCGATATTGACAAGTATCCAATTCCGCATCAGTCAGGTGTAAAGGAATTATGCGTGGTTATAGAATCCGACGGTAGAGATGAATGGCATCCCAACATTGAGCCAAATCCACAGCCTGAAAGATTATCACCTGATGAACTACGTGTCAGGATCAGGGAAGCAGGTATTGTTGGGCTGGGCGGTGCCGTCTTTCCGTCGGCCGCCAAGCTTCAGCCAACCCGTATAATCGATACCCTGATAATTAACGGTGTTGAATGCGAGCCCTATATTACCTGTGATGATGCGCTGATGCGTTCACGACCCGATAGTATTATACAGGGTATATTTTTATTACAACGATTACTAAAGCCGACAGAATGTATTATCGCCATCGAAGATAACAAGCCTGAAGCCATCAATTCACTTGGCGCATCAATCAGGAAGTACAGGGAGGCGAATGTCGCCAGTGCTTATGGCATCGAGGTGGTCGCCGTGCCAACGGTGTACCCGGCAGGGGGTGAAAAACAACTGATAAATGTGCTAACGGGAAAAGAAGTCCCCAAAAATGGCCTGCCGTATGAAGTTGGTGTCGTGTGCCTCAACGTTGCGACAAGCGCAGCTGTCCGCGATGCGATATATGAAGGTCAGCCATTACTGAAACGCTTCATAACAGTAACCGGACCATTGATTAACAAACCCGCAAATTTTGAAGTTCTCATCGGTACGCCCGTTGAGGACATATTGCAGGCTGCCGGCGGCGTCAAGTCAGACAAAAACCGCCTCATCATGGGGGGGCCGATGATGGGGCAATCGCTGCCTCATTCCCAGGTACCCGTCGTTAAAGCTACGAACTGTATCCTGGTCGAAAACCTGGTTCCAGCTGAAGAGATCAACATCATGCCGTGTATACGCTGTGGCAGCTGTGCCAGGGTCTGCCCCATGAACCTGTTGCCGCAACAGCTATACTGGCATTCGCGGGAAAAGGCATTTGACAAACTGGAACACTATAACCTGTCAGATTGCATCGAGTGCGGATGTTGTTCGGTTGTTTGTCCATCACAAATCCCACTGGTGCATTATTTTCGTTTTGCCAAGTCAGAACAAAAGGCATATGAAATCAAGAAGAAGTTTTCTGACCAGTCACGGATCAGAACACAACTGCGCGAGGAGAGACTTGAACGGATCAAGCGTGAACAGGAAGCGCGCAAGGCCCGGCGTAAGGCCGAGCGCCAGAAAAAGAAAGCGAAAAATGAAGGCGAAAAGCGCCAGGTTATTAATAAGCAGGCCTCAGCCGGGTAATGCCATCTATGATCAATACAAGCCAATCTGCACCAGTTAGCTCGCCCTTTGTGCCGTCTTCAGACTCGGTAGCCAGGGTAATGCGCACCGTTATCTACGCCCTGGTACCCGGTATACTAATATATACATGGCTATTCGGGTGGAGTGTCCTGGTTAATATCACAATTGCCACGCTGAGCGCCTTGCTGTTTGAATGGCTGATGTTGTTATTGCGCGGTAGACCCGTACGGGTATTTTTGCTGGATGGTAGCGCAATAATTACCGCAATCTTGTTGTCTTTAGCTATCCCGACTCTCGCACCCTGGTGGATACTGGTACTCGGAAGTTTCTTCGCCATAGTTGTGGCCAAACACCTGTACGGTGGACTTGGATATAACACCTTCAATCCCGCGATGGCGGCTTATGCAATCTTGTTAGTGTCTTTTCCCCGTGAACTGAGTATGTGGACGGCACCAGCTAACGACTTGAAACAAGCAATGGGGTTCGTCGAATCATTGCAATATTCCTTTTTTCAGACACTGCCGGAAAATATGGGCTTTGATGCCTTAACGTCTGCGACCATACTTGACCACATTCGTACCGAAACCGGAATGGGAAACAGTATTCACCAAATAAGCCAATCACATGTATTCGGCTACGTGGCCGGCGCGGGCTACGAGTTCGTGAATTTAGGCTTTCTAATTGGTGGGCTCTGGCTGATCTATAAGAAAGTCATAACCTGGCATATTCCAATGGCCGTGTTGTCAGGGTTGTCTGCTATTGCATTCACCTGTTACCTGGTCGATCCCGAGGTGTTTGCCAGTCCTGTTGTGCATATATTGGGAGGTGCAACTATCCTGGGTGCATTTTTTATAGCCACTGATCCTGTGACCGCCTC
>JASFOS010000227.1:0-3346 GCA_050116415.1 Thioalkalispiraceae bacterium | reverse complement strand
CTTACGGGGCTTGAATTAAACAAGGTGATTGCCGAGACACTGGCCATCCATGCCTTTACCACGGGCGCGATCGGCGTGATTACCATCGGCATGATGGCGCGTGTGACAACCGGCCACACCGGCCGTGAGATGAAAATTCACCCGGTCATGAGCCTCGGTTTTGTCCTGATCAACCTGGCGGTTGTGGTACGGGTGTTTTTACCGATGCTGTTGGCAGAACATTACCTGCTCTGGATACAGCTGTCCGGGATATTATGGGTACTGGGGTTCCTGTTGTTTGTTCTCGTTTACCTGCCGATGCTGTTGCGGCCACGGGTTGACGGGCTACCGGGTTAACCTTTTGCAAGGTGAGTAGAGATGGATATGTGGTTGATTAATATTGCCGGCTTGCTGGTGATTGTTTTTATCGTTTACTGGTTCTGGGTTGCCAAACCTGTCGCCGTGAAGAGCACCGAACATGAAGTGAATATCACGGTGGACAACGGTGTTTACACTCCGGCAAGTATTGAAATCAGCGCAGGTGAACCGGTTACCCTGAACTTCCTACGCAAGGACGCTTCACCCTGTGCCGAAAAAGTGATCTTTGCTGACTTGAATATCAGTGAAGACCTCCCTATTAATAAAAGCAAGGCGATCCAGATCAAGGCACCGCAACAGGGTGAATATGAATTCACCTGTCAGATGCAGATGTATCGTGGTAAATTAATCGTTAAATAATAATTTCTAGATAGAACCTTCTACATGTTTATTCTCGGCAAGTTACTCGGTGCGTTTTTTGGTTTCCTGATCGGCGGGCTGTTCGGTGCCATTATCGGTGGCTGGATCGGGCACCTGTTTGACAAGGCGCTAAAAAACAGCCAGATCGCTTTCGTCTTCGAGACGGTGCGCGACCGGCATCAAATCCAGCAAGTTTTTTTCGAAACCGTGTTCCTGCTCATGGGGCACATGGCCAAGGCGGACGGGCGTGTTACCGAGGACGAAATACAGACTGCGCGCAACGTCATGCAGCAAATGCGCCTGTCCGATTCACAACGCAAGCGCGCGATTGAATTGTTTACCCAGGGTAAGGACGCCGCCTTTGATGTCGACGGCCAGGTCAAGCGTTACCTGAGTACTGCGCATGGTAACCGCATGCTGTCACAGATGATGCTGGAAATGCTGGTGATGTTTGCCATGGCCGATGGCGAGGTGCATGGTAATGAGCATGCGTTACTGGTGCGCATTGGTACCGGGCTGGGTTTCCCTGAGTCTGAGGTATTGCGCCTGTTACAACGTGCCCAGGCGCAACAGCACTGGCATCAAGCCGGTTATCAACAGGCCGAGCGCCCACCTTCAAGGGACGCGCTTAAAGATGCCTACACCATGCTTGATACCGATGAGCATGCCAGCGATGCCGAGGTGAAAAAGGCCTACCGTCGACAAATGAATAAACATCATCCCGACAAACTCACCGCGCGCGGAATGCCGGAAGAAATGATCAAGATGGCCACCGAGAAAACCCAGGAAATCAAGTCTGCCTACGAGTTGATCATGAAGGTAAGGGGTAGCAGGGCGGCCTGAGCCGGGTGGTCATGATTCGGTTTTAGGTCCCACCCAGACCTGTTGCACGTTGACGAACTCCATGATGCCGTGCGGTCCCAGTTCACGACCATAGCCGGAGCGTTTGATGCCGCCGCTGGGCAGCCGCGGATCGGTTTTGACCAGGCCGTTGATGGTGACCTGGCCGGCTTCGATGTCGGATGCCATGCGTTGTGCTTTTGCCACATCCGCGCTCCACACCGAGGCCGCCAATCCATAGCGGGTGTCATTGGCCATCTCCAGTGCATGTTGCTCGGAGTCGGCTTTCATCACCACCGCAATCGGGCCAAAGGTCTCTTCGCAGGAAGCCTGCATTGTGGGCGTGACGTCAACCAGCAGGGTGACCGGGTAGAAAAAGCCTGGTCCATCCGGCACTGTTCCGCCCAGTAGACAGCGTGCGCCTTGCGCGATGGAGTTCTCAACCTGCTTGTGTAGCCCGTCGCGCAAGTCTGCGCGGGCAATCGGTCCAACCTGGGTTGATTCATCGGCCGGGTCGCCCATTTTCAGGCCGGCCAGCTGCTGATGGAACTTTTCGATAAACGCCTCGTAAACCGGGGCTTCAACAATAATGCGCTTGGCGGCGATACAGGATTGACCGGCATTGATAATCCGTGACAGCGCCAGGGTTTCGGCGGCGGCTTCGATATCCGCGTCGGCCAGCACCAGGCTCGGATCCGAGCCGCCCAGTTCCAGCACCGCGGGTTTGATCTGTTTGGCGGCCAGCGAGGCCACCTGGCTGCCGGCATAACTGGAGCCGGTTAAGGACACCGCCTGCACCGCGTCATGCTCCAGCACGCGGGCCAATTGATCGTGGTTTATGCGCAGGTTCTGCATCAGTCCTTGCGGGGCGCCGGCCTGCAGGAAGACATCGGCAATCGCCTCGGCACAGGCGGGCACGTGCGAATCGTGCTTCATCAGGCAGGTATTGCCGGCCATCAGCGCCGGGGCACAAAAACGAAAGGCCAGCCAGAACGGCGCATTCCAGGGTAACACGCCCAGTACCGGTCCCAGTGGCAGGTGTTGTACATAGCTATGCGTGGCATCGGAAGGTAAGGTTTTGTTCGCCAGGTATTGTGCGCCATGCCGGGCATAATGTTCTGCACACCAGGCGGCCTTCTGTACTTCGCCGCGCGCTTCCTTGATCGGCTTGCCCATTTCATCGGTCATTAACCTGGCCAGTCTTTCTTCATCCCGGCGCATAATTTGTGCAACTTCGTTGAGCACTTCGGTGCGTGCTTCGAACGTGGTCTTACGCCATTCACGAAATGTTTGCGCGGCCCGCTCGATGGCCGCATCGAGCGCATCATCTTTCATCGCGTCGTACTCATGCAGTACTTGGCCGGTGGTCGGGTTGGTGGCTACAAACATACAGGCTCCTTACGCTTTTTCTTTATTGCTGATCAACTCGAGGTTTTTGTTATCAGCATCTTTTTTTCGATCGGTTTTTTTCGAGACTGGTGTATCAGGCTTGAGGGTAAAGTCCTGTTCCACGTCTTCGAAGAAAGAACCGCAGCCGTTCTCGGTAATATAAAACGTATCCGAGATGCCGCAGGTTTTGTCGCCATCGATGCCCCACATCCAGGGGATGACATGGAAGGTCATGCCCGGTTCCATCACCGTGCTGTTGCCCTGGTAGAGGCTCAATATATAACCTTCATCCCAGCTGGGCGGGAAAGCAATACCGATGGAATACCCGGAGCGGGTAATCAGCTTGGCGCCAAATTCATTGTCGGAAATGATATTGCGAATCATGTGATCCGCATCGGAG
>JASFOS010000226.1:0-3376 GCA_050116415.1 Thioalkalispiraceae bacterium | reverse complement strand
TGCCGCAAGGTCCTCCTCGTGACATGCTTCACCAAAGCGACTACGTGGCTGGTTGATAAACAGCTGTTGCGGAATAACATCTTTGAACAGTGTATGCATGCCGGTTACCGGGTCGCACACCGACATCGCGGCAAAGGTATCACCATGGTAAGCCGAACGTAATGCAATGAAGCGCTGGCGTTGAGGCTGATTTTTTGCATACCAGTATTGAATTGCCATTTTCATGGCAACTTCAACAGAAACCGACCCTGAGTCACTGTAAAAGACCTGTTGTAGTGGCTCCGGGGTAATATCAACAAGTTGTTGGGTTAGCTTGATAGCCGGTGTGTGGGTTAGTCCGCCAAACATCACGTGGGACATTCTGGTTAACTGCTGGTTGAGCGCGGCATTCATTTCCGGGTGGTTATAACCATGTATCACACTCCACCAGGACGACATGCCATCGATCAACTGACGACCATCAGCAAGTTTCAGATAGACGCCCTGTGCTGATTCAACCAGGTATACAGGCATATCTGAATCCATGGCACTATAAGGATGCCAGATATGTTGATGATCAATGGCGAGTTTGTCTTTAGCTGGGTTCATATCTCGAGTATGTGTGGTTTGTGTAATGATTTGAAATGGCGCCCCCGAGACGATTCGAACGTCTGACCTATCCCTTAGGAGGGGATTGCTCTATCCAGCTGAGCTACGGGGGCAGAATCCGGATTTTAACATCAATCGGTGGCTAACGGCGATTTTGTCGTGCTTGCCGATCGAGGGCTGCGACATAGCGTTGTACCTGGCGCTGGTCTTTTTGCGGCAGCTTGATGAATTGCGTGCCGACAATCAAGGTATTGCCGGCTTTATTCAGGCGCATTGAACGTATTTCCAGGCTCGCGCTAAAAGGGCTACAGTCCGGGAAATCGATTTTGACATCGCTGATTGTTTGCTTTTCTTCCAGTACCAGTCCTGCAGTAGGGTCAAAGTGTAATCCTATGCCATTTAACGAGACGTCAAAAACCTGGCCGATAACGGCTTTACTGCCCTGCGGTTGCAGGCGAAGATAAATATCGGCCTGCTGGCTAATCGGCGCGCGAAATTGCTGGCGACGCTGGTAATAGGCAAGGCTATCTGGAATATTGACACGGTAGGCGGCTATGTCGCTGCTGCTTTCGATACTGTTTACGCGACACTCAAACTGCATATCCACGCCTTTCAGCCGGGTTTGTACCTGTAACAGCATGCCCGCTACAATTTTATCATGCCCGGTTTTGGGGTACAGTTCATCCAGCAGCATGCTATTTTGTTCGGGATAGGTATCAATTATTGCGCTGGAATAGAGTTGCTTGTCATTTTCCAGGCGCACAGACAATAGCAGATGGGTATCTCTTACCCTGTTTAGTAAACCGAGAATCTGTGGTGGGTATTCAACAATGTCGTCCTGCGATTCATATTGTGACATACGATATATAATACGCCAGGTCGACGTAAAATCACAAAAGCCTGTATTAGACGTGAGCGAGGGAACGGCTGTCAGGATCTGATGATTTTTTCCCCGTATTGGTATAAGAATCAGTGGTCGTTGGCTGACCACGCAGGATTGAAAGGCGGGTTTCAACGTTACGTCGGTTATTTCCCAGGATGATACCATTGACCTGGTTTCTATCGGCACATTGCGTGATTAACAGTTCGATTTGCTGCCAGTTTTCGGCAAAACCGTCTATTTGCTGGCCGGCTGTTGCTGCCAGTTCGTCAAGTTCATGTTTATTATTTTGTACGCCCAGCTGTTGCAGTAATTGACCACGCTGCTGATCGACATCATTGATTTGTTCCGTGAGCTGTTGTTTAACAGCGGTGGTGGCTAACAGGTCTTCTGTGGCCTGGGCAACCAGGTGTTGATGTTCCTGCTCGAGGATTGCCAGTAACTCATCCAGCAACGGTTTAAGCTGCTGGTTGAGCTGGTGTAATTGTGAAAAGTTTTTCAATGACATTATTTCTACTGAAGCTATATATTTAAAATCGGCGCGCTGCTAGTTATCGAGATTGGATTCGAAGTTAAGCATTTTTTCGGCGATTTTTTCCGGATCAATTTCGTAATCACCATTTTCCAGCGCAGCGCGAACATTGGCGATTTTTTGCTCATTCACGGGCGCTTCCTGGCTAAGCTGTTTCTCCAGCGCCTTTAATTTTTCCGCCGTGTTGGTCAAGCTGACCTTGTCGGCGGTATCCGCGGAACGTGTGCCCTGTGATGGCTGGGCATCACTGGGCTTTTGGCCATTTTCAGCAGTGCTGCGTTGCGTGCTAGTCTGCTGTGGCTTGGACGAATTAATGCCCGAAATATCGTTTGTCATTGGAAACAACTCCATAATATGGCTTCATGGTGATTAGCGTCCCGAATCGATGAAGCTTTAGTCATAAATAGTATATTTATAAAGTGACTTTGACAACACCTTCGGCAACCACGATTCCGCGTAACTCCCTGTTTGTACTGGTATTTTTTATCTTAACCAGTTCACCTTCCCGGCCATCCATCAAGGCCTTGCCCTTGACCCGGATCGCAACCTGGCCGGTCTGCGCCAGAATGGTGATCGTTTGACCACGCCGCACCCAGCGTGGCTTGGCCAGCATACCCGGGGCAAGATGCTGACCACGTAAAATCGAGCGCGTCAAAACCAGCCCGGAAAGCTGCCGGGTATTTTCATAAAACCCCTGGTTGAGAATGGAAATGTCCATTCTTTTCTTGGTGACATCAGCAGCGCCCAGGCGGTGGCCACGCGGCAGGTTGCGGTTGCTGACCAGAATATTCTTGAATTGCTGTACTTGCACCGGGACATGAATTTTCCAGCCCTTGCCACTGTTGCAGCGTAAACCGATGGTGGTATGCCCCAGCAGGCGGTGATTGGCCGGCAGGAAACCGGTAAGTGCTTGTTTACAGAGGGGCAGGCGTAACCTGGGATCCAGGTTTCCGACCTGAAAACGGATGCTGCGATCATTGCCCAGCTGGGTCTGGAGAAAGGCCTTTGCGCTGTCACGCAGGCTTTGTAGTGACTGGATGGTCGCCGCATTGAGGCTGACAGGCAGTAGCAGGATCATCAACATGATGCCGATAGCCAGCCTGTGAGCATGCGTTGCAAAGACAGTATTTTGACGAAAGTGTTTCATAGCCAGTAATTATGCAAAGCGTATGCCACACATAATAAATACAAGGGCTTATAGTGATTTTCCTCAAGTGTCGGATTAAAGCGCCGATAACCTTAGGGAATAAAATAATCACCCCCGGAGAACACGTATGGCAGGCTTACTCGATGGTGTCGATCAACGCACCAACCTGATCGGTGAGAACCGAATGGAGTTACTGCTGTTTCAGCTAAACAGCAAACAGAAATACGGT
>JASFOS010000225.1:0-3404 GCA_050116415.1 Thioalkalispiraceae bacterium | reverse complement strand
GTTTGCTGGTGTTCGAAGGTGATCACCGGGTCAGGGAATACGTCGGCGGTTACAGTGACTGGGTCAGGCAACGTCCCCGGGACTGGTCGTTCAACATAGCGGGCCAGGCCAAGCCGAAGCCGTCACATGAGCCCAAGCCTGCCAATGATTCCCCGGTAAAACAGGCGGCCAAACCGCGCAAACTCAGCTACAAGGAACAGCGTGAACTGGATGCGCTGCCTGAAAAAATCGAAGCACTGGAACAGGAGCAGGAGCAACTGCAACAACTCACCAGCCAGGCGGACTTCTACCAGCAAACCCAAGACACGATCGCTACGACCCTTGAGCGTCTCAAGGCAGTTGGTCAGCAACTGGATGACGCTTACCAGCGCTGGGAATCACTGGATGCCTGAGGAAAGCCGGGTAGCTTTATTCCTTGTCCTTGTTTTTTTGCAGGCCAGTGATGTCGACGACTACTGACTTGGGTGGTTCATCAACATAGCGTGGACGCATGTTGTTTTCACGACCAGCCGCCTCGGCCAGTTCCTGTTCGCGCGCGCTGATCAGGACCAGGCACTCACGAATACTGAGAATGGTTTGTTCGGAAAGCGGGTGCTTGAGATGGGCCGGCGTGTAGGTATCCTTGGCCACATCGGTTAACACCTTCTTGACCATTTTAAGAATCTGCTCTTCTTTGGAAAGTTCTGACATGCTAATCACCTGGTATCTGCCGGTTTAAATATAATATTTTAACATTTTATGAATTTGCCGGCATGATAAATCACGGCAGTGATATACTGTTTTTTTTACTAAACCACCAGGAAACCAGAGGAAAATCACGTGTCCATTGCCAGGCTGGTTATTGTTCCGCGCGACAAAGATTATGCCCCCGAAAACCACCAGGCTATTGTCAGGGCGCTGGCGGAGCTGGAATTTATTGGTGGTTCCTATCCCGGCAACCAGGGTGAACGGCGCTTCCTGATCGGCGAGCGCTTCCTCAATTACCTGACTTTCCTGGGTTGCTCACCGGCGATTGAGATCGCCCCCCCGGCTGATGATGGTGAAGATTTCTGTCACGTGGTGATCAGCCCGATCCATGAGCAGGTACAGTTCTGTGCCGATGCGGCCGGTAAGGGGCCACGCTGTCCCCATTGCCGATATGAAGAACGCGACTGGCAGAGCCTGGCCAGGCAGTACCAGGCACAAGCGCAACAGGAGTATGTGTGTCCCCGCTGTCAGCAAATGACGCCGATAACGGAACTTAATTGGCACAAGTCAGCGGTGATGGCTCGGGTGTTTATCAGCATCTTTAGCGTGTTCCCCAACGAAGCGGTACTGGCCGATAAGGTATTGCAGCAACTTGAACAGGCAACCGGTACCGGTTGGCGTTATTTTTACAGCCGTTAATCAATTTCCGTGTTTAACACTTGACAGTGCTTCATGTCAGGCGCAAACTTCATAGCATGAAAATTAACCAGCCTATCATGTTCAACAAACGCCAATGCCTACCCGTCGCGGTATGGGCAGGTTTGCCCGTGGCTGGAGGAATTCGTTAGCAAGATTGCTGAATTAATAAATCGCTTTTCCAAAGGCCACTGTTCAAAAGACAGTGGCCTTTTTCGTTTCAGGTTGTATTAAGGAGTGCCTGTTAAAAACAGGAAATGTTGGCAGGCCTGTAAGACTAAGGAGAATGAAAATGTCAGTTCCAGTTGCTTACCTGGGGGTAATCATCATCTGGTCAACCACGCCACTGATGATCAAGTGGAGTGGTGAGGGCGCCGGTTATCTTTTCGGTGTGTCTTCACGTATGGTGCTGGCATTGCTGATTACCAGTGTCATGTTGATCGTCTGGGCACGCAAGCTGCCGATGCATCGTGATGCCATCAAGACTTACCTGGTTACCGGCCTGGGTATTTTTATGGCGATGATGGCGGTGTATTACGGTGCGCAGCATATTTCATCAGGGCTGGTCTCCGTGTTGTTTGGCATGACGCCCCTGGTGACCAGTGTCTTTGCCGCGATTGTTTTAAAAGAACAATCGCTGACGCTGAATAAACTCGGTGGTGTGTTGCTGGGCATTATCGGCTTGAGCGTGATTTTTGGCTCTGATATCACCGTGGGTGAACACGCATTGCTGGGCATCATCGCGATTTTGCTGGCGGTGTTGTCGCATTCGGCAACCTCGGTCATCGTCAAGTCAATTGGCGCTGACTTGCACGCCATGGAAATGACCCATGGTGGCCTGATGGTGGCCGCACCGTTGTACCTGGTTACCTGGTTAGTCACCGGCGACAGTTTGCCTGAGCAAATACCACAACGAACCTGGATGTCGATTGTCTACCTGTCATTGTTTGGTTCAGTACTGGGTTTCGTGTTGTTTTTTTATGTTTTGAAACACGTGGAAGCCAGCCGGGTTGCGCTCATCACCCTGATTACCCCGGTGTGTGCCTTGTGGCTGGGGCAAATGCTGAACAATGAGCACCATGATCCCCTTGTCTGGACAGGTACGCTTCTGATATTAATAGGCATGTCGGTATTCCAGTGGGGAAGTTTAATACGCTCGTACCTGGAGCGTTATTAACAAAAAATAACATGCGTATGTTGTCTGTTTTTATCTTGGCCGGGTTAGCGCTGTTCGCCGTTAACCCGGTTTTTTATAGCAGCAGCATCGATGAAATAAAAAAACGTGGTGAACTGGTGGTGCTCACCCGTAACGCGCCGACCACCTATTATGAAATTCGTGACAAGTATGCCGGGCTGGAATATGAACTGGCGGAAGCTTTTGCTGTGCAACTGGGGGTTAAAACAAGATACATCGTAAAAGACAACATCGATGATATCTTTCAGGCGATCCGGGACAAGCAAGCGGACCTGGCCGCCGCGGGACTGACGCGTACCGAGCAACGTAGTAACGGCTTCCAGTTCAGTTCAGCCTATCAAAAAGTACAACAACAAGTTGTCTGCCGACGCGGCGGCCCTCGTCCAAAAAAGGAAGCCGACCTGGTCGATGTCAGCCTGGCGGTGCCAGCGAGAAGCAGCTACATCGAAGCGTTGAAAAAACTGAAACAAAAGCTGCCCGCATTGAACTGGTCAGTCGACCAGGAACGCGATACCGAGGCATTGCTGGAACAGGTCTGGGAACGTCACCTGGATTGCACCATCGCCGATTCGAATATTGTCGCGATAAACCGTCGCTATTACCCGGAACTGGTGGTGCGCTTTGACCTGACCCAACCGCAACCGCTGGGCTGGTTGTTCCACAAGGATAATGACGATCTCAAGCACAAGGTCAACCAGTGGCTGGCAGAGCAGAAGTCATCAGGCAAGCTGGAGCAGTTACTGCAAAAGTACTACGGCTTTATCGAGATATTTGATTACGTCGATAACCGTACCTACCAACGTCGCATCAAGAAAAAACTGCCCAG
>JASFOS010000224.1:0-3409 GCA_050116415.1 Thioalkalispiraceae bacterium | reverse complement strand
TTGTAGTTTTAAAACGTAAAAAGGGCTGCTCGGGTTTAGTGACCTTGAGCAAAACGCGACTCTTCAGTCTCGTTTTTTCTATCTTTATTGTAGTACCCGCCAGTGCCATTTACCTGGGATACCATTGGGGGGTCGCAGATATGCAAGCCAACCCCGACAACATGCGGGTTGCCATGCAAACCGAGCTGGATTCACAGCGTTTAAAAATTTCAGAAGTTACCCGCACGGCGGAAGAAAACATGAATGCTCTGGCCATGCGTTTGGGTAAGCTTCAGGCCCACGTGATTCGTCTCGATGCGCTGGGACAACGCCTGACACAAATGGCCAAACTGGAAAATGGCGAATTTGATTTCTCTCGTTCACCGGCCCAGGGTGGACCAGCCGCTACCGAAGGTGATCCCATGCAGGTGGCTGATTTTGTCAAATCGCTGCAGGAATTATCCGCGCAGCTGGAAGATCGCAGCCAGCAACTGGGTGTTCTGGAAGAAATGATGATGAACCGCAATTTACAGGCGGAAGTGATGCCCGCGGGTCGCCCCATCAATCGTGGTTGGTTATCCTCGTTTTTCGGTATGCGTACCGATCCCTTCACGGGTCATAAAGTCCATCACTCGGGTGTCGATTTTGCCGGCAAAATGGGCTCAGACATTGTTACGGTGGGCGCAGGTGTCGTGACCTTTGCAGGTCGCCGTTCCGGTTATGGCAACCTGGTGGAAGTGAATCATGGTAGCGGCTACGTGACCCGGTATGGCCATTGCCAGGAGATCCTGGTCAAGGTAGGCGATACACTGGAAAAAGGCCAGGTGGTGGCAAAAATGGGTTCGACTGGTCGCTCAACAGGGCCCCATGTTCATTTTGAAGTATTGAGAAATGGACGGGCGGTGAATCCAAAACGCTATATCCAGGCTTCTCGCTAACCGCTTAAATTTAATGCGCTCCCCGTTCTTTTGGCGCTATGGTCGTTGTGGCAGGAGTGGCCTGTTCGCCGTTTCAATCCTGCTTTTATCATCCTGTAGTTCACCTCCACCACTCCAGCAACCTGTAAAAAAAGTTCCCGATGTGCCACCGATCAGCCTCAGCGTTGTGGCGGTTGGCGATATTATGCTGGGGACTGATTTTCCCCGTAACCGGCTCGCCCCCGCGGATGGTAAGCAGCTTCTGGCGCCCGTGGCCGGCATTCTGGCGGTGGCGGATATCAGTGTTGGTAACCTGGAAGGCAGCTTGCTGGAAGGTGGTGAGCCACGTAAAGAATGCTCCGATCCGCAACGCTGCTACCTGTTTCGCTCACCGCCTCATTATGCGGATTACTTGCAACAGGCGGGTTTCGATGTCTTGAGCCTGGCCAATAATCATGCCCGGGATTTTGGTGAAGCGGGGGCACTGGAAACCATGCAGCATCTCGCCAGGGCAGGAGTTCGTCATACCGGGCAGGAAGGGGATATCGCCAGCTGGCAGGTGAAAGGCAAAAAAGTCGCCGTGATTGCTTATGCGCCATTTATCGGCTCCAATGATTTCCTGGCTACGGACAAGGCCCGCGAGCAAGTCAAACAGCTCGCCATGCATCATGACGTGGTGATTGTTTCTATGCATGCCGGTGCAGAAGGCTTAGAGGCACTGCACGTGCCGTTCAAGGAAGAAATGTTTTACGGCGAGAACCGGGGTGATGTCGTGGCATTTGCACATGCGGTGATTGATGCAGGCGCTGACCTGGTGATTGGCCATGGCCCACATGTGCCCCGCGCCCTGGAGCTGTATAAAGATCGACTGATAGCCTATAGTTTGGGCAATTTCTGTACCTATTATGGGATCAGCGTGGTCGGCAAAAAAGGCCTGGCACCAATGCTTCAAGTGACACTGGATGAACAGGGACGATTCAGACAGGGGCAGATTATATCTGCCCGGCAAATCCGCCCTGGCGGCCCGGTATTGGATAATACACAGCAGGCGGCCAGGTTGATGAAAAAATTGACCGAAGCCGACTTTCCGCATACGCCTTTACGGATTTCGGAAAAAGGTGTGCTGGAACGCCTCTCACCACTGGATAAAAGCCTGGCAAAGCGCAATAAATGAGCTTATTTGCCATATTAGACGCCAGTTGAAAAGACAAAATTCCCATAGGTCGTTACAATAGCTGTTTTCAGACAGACTAAGTAGTATAAGGCACGTAATAGTCAGTAAGTACTCACAATAATGATTCAGGCATTTCCATGTTAGGTAAAGTTTTCAAGAAAGTATTTGGTAGTCGTAACGAGCGTTTGGTCAAACAAATGCGCAAGGTGGTTGTGCAAATCAATGCACTGGAAACAGAGTTCGAAGCATTAAGCGATGAACAACTGAAAGCCAAGACCGAGTCATACAAGGCCAGGCTGGAATCAGGTGAAACACTGGATGCCTTGTTACCCGAAGCCTTTGCCACCGTCCGCGAGGCGAGTAAACGCGTGCTCGGTATGCGGCACTATGATGTGCAAATGATCGGCGGCATGGTATTACATCATGGCAAGATCACCGAAATGAAAACCGGTGAGGGTAAAACACTGGTTGCCACCCTGGCGGCATATCTCAATGCGCTGACGGGCAAGGGTGTGCATGTCATCACCGTGAATGATTACCTGGCAAAGCGTGATTCCGAGTGGATGGGCAAGCTGTATGGCTTCCTTGGTTTATCCGTGGGCGTGATTACTTCCCAGATGCCTTTTGAAGAAAAGCAGGCGGCTTATGCTGCGGATATCACCTACGGCACCAATAACGAGTTCGGTTTTGACTATCTGCGTGACAACATGGCCTTTAGCCTGCAGGAAAAGTTTCAACGTGAGCATGCTTTCGCCATCATCGACGAAGTGGATTCCATCCTCATCGATGAAGCACGTACCCCGCTGATTATTTCCGGGCCATCAGAAGAAAGCTCGGAACTGTACCAGAAGATTAACACCCTGGTACCCGAATTGAAGAAGCAGGAAGAAGAAGAGGGGCCGGGTGACTATACCGTTGAAGAAAAATCCAAGCAGATATTTCTTACCGAAGAAGGTCATCAGCACGTCGAGGAATTGATGACGCGTATCGGGCTGTTGAGCGAGAACGAGAGCCTCTACGATGCGGCCAATATCGGCCTGATGCACCACATGAATGCGGCGTTGCGTGCCCACGTACTCTTCCAGAAGGACGTAGACTACATCGTCAAGGATAACGAGATCGTTATTGTCGATGAGTTTACCGGGCGTACCATGCAGGGTAGACGGTGGTCAGATGGTTTACACCAGGCGATAGAGGCCAAGGAAGGTGTGGTGATTCAACAGGAGAATCAGACTGTCGCCTCGATTACCTTCCAGAACTATTTCCGTCTTTATGAAAAATTATCCGGCATGACCGGGACCGCAGATACCGAGGCCTATGAATTCCAGCAGATTTATGG
>JASFOS010000223.1:0-3452 GCA_050116415.1 Thioalkalispiraceae bacterium | reverse complement strand
CATGGTTTTGGCCATATCCTCGTTGCCTACATGTAAAGCCATGATCATACTCATTGCAACATACTTGGCACGCTGCATGGTATCGGGCGAACTAATCTGTTCACCTTCAATCTCGAAACCTTCGTCCATGTCCAGGTCCATGCTGTCCAGGAACTGACGTTGATGTCCCGGTAAGCGGGTGTTGCGATCGTACTTGATTACGGTGTTACCATTCACAACAACTTCCAGCATGCTCAATAATCCTTTTTATTCAGCCAGGGTGTTGGCCAGTTTGCGACGATATTCCTGTGCCAGCGCCGGTTCAGCCGGCATTAACATGTTGTTCAGGGTAATAATCATTTCCCGTGCCGCACCCTCTTTGTAGTCAGCATCGCTTTCCAGTATCTTGAACAGGTTATCCATGGCGTCACGATACTGGTAGTCAGCTACCTGGCAAATGGCCAGGTCGAAACGGATATCATGGTTATCAGGGTTTTGTTGCAGTTCCCGGTTTAACGTGGTGATACCGCGGGTGTTTGCCGCCAGCTCTTTAAACAGAAGCTGGCCGCTAATCGATTTACCCATTTCGCTGTTTTGTTCTGCTTCAGGTAAACGGGCGAATAGCTGTTTCGCATCTTCGACCTGGTTAACATCGATAAAGATTTGCACCATATCCATGGCAACCCGCGTATTGGCAGGATCTTTCTTGATGGCTTCGGTTAACAACATCACCGCACCCGGGGTATCACCCGACAGGTGTTTTTCTCTTGCCTGGATGCGCATTTCATCAGACTCGTTATATACCCCGTAGTCTTTGAGCAGGGCACGTGCTTCGTCTTCGTTCAACTGGCCAAGCTCGGTTCTGACCTGCTGTGCATCCTTGAAGACCAGTAGCGTAGGTACATTCTCAATATTGTACTGTTCTCGCAAAGCGGGTTGCTCATCAATGTCCACCTTGGCAAAAATAAACTGCCCGGCAAATTCGCGCGCCAACCTGGAGAAAGTATCGGCCAGGATTGCACACGGCTCTGACCAGACATTCATAAAGATCACCACGACCGGTAGCTTGCTGGAATTAAGCAGTACCGAGGTGTTGAAGCTGCTCTCGCTGACCTCGAAAATATAAACTTCTTTATCCATGCTTGATGATATCCTGCTTTATACCGTCTCAATAATCTCAACCGGCATGTCAATAGTCAACTCGCCTTCCTGCTCGGCAATCACGTTCTGACCAAAAAACACCTTGTTACCGCGTTTACGGTAGCTCGCCAGGGTTCTGGCCGGTTCCTTCTCGATGCGGGCTGTTTCAATATCGATATTGGGAATCACGCAACGGCTGCAAGGTTTAACAATACGCAAGGCCATATCGCCAATACGTACTTTTTTCCAGCTATCCTCGGCGTAGGGTTCACACCCAGCTACCACCAGGTTAGGTCGAAACCGGCTCATAGACAGGGGCCCATGCTCGTTTGGCGCCAGGCGCTGGTTGAGATCATCGAGCGAAGCCTGGGAGATAAGTAGTAACGGAAAGCCGTCACTAAACGCGGTCTTTTCCCCCGGCCTGGCAAAATTGAGATCCAGTTGCCGAAATTCATCATCCGGGAAATAGACCAGGCGACATGGTAAAGACAGGAATTCACTCAACCAGTGGGCCGCCTCATCTCCTGCATCGTAAGCCTGGCAGTGATCATTCCAGATACTCACCGTTATTTTACCCGCTTCATCTGAAGGCTGGCTGACCATAAGATCAGGATACCCGGCTGCCGATAACCGTATAGCTTGCCCGACCAGGCTGGGCTGGACCAGGCAAAGTCGCGCATGCTGGCGCTGGGTAATCATACGGTGATCTTCATCAATCACCATCCAGCGGCGATCGTTTTGCAAACCGAAGGCCTCGAGTCTACTGCGGGTCACCGCTATCTGTCGCATCGACTTGACCGGGTAAATATTCAGCTGGGTTAAACGCAGTTCAGTCATGCTGTATCTCGCTGAGCTGTGTTGCTTCAATCAGCATTTGCTTCATTTTTTCCAGGCCAAGCTGGCGTGCCCGGCTGATATTACGTTCAGGGATCTGTGCAGGATCAGGGTAATGTTCAAGCACCCTGGCCAGGCTGGCTTCACGCAGTAAATGTAACATGGGAAAAGGAGAACGGTTGGTGTAATTGGCGGCATCACTTTCCGTTAACCCTTCAAAAACGTAGTCGGGATGAAAGCTTGCCACCTGGTAGATACCTTCATAGCCCTGCTCGCCTAACAGGTTATTGGCCAATTCAACCAGCTCCAGGTAGTCTTCAAACTGCTCAAAACCATTGGCAAAAATCAGTAAACTGGTTTCAATATCGGTAGACTGGTCCAGGCGCAGACATTCTTCGATGAACAGGTGCAGGTTTGCTTCCAGGCTCGTTTCATTACTGACCTGAAAATAAATGCTTTGGCGTTGCAGTTCCCTTCCGGCAAAGGGGCAAAAGTTTAACCCCACAACAACACTGTCTAACCAGTGCCGGGTTTGCGCAATGACCGTTTTTTCACTCATCATGGGAAATTGTGTCAATCAATAAAGACCGAGCTAACACCTTAACAGCTAACTCAACCCTATTTTCTCATATCCGGGCTGCCCTGTGTGTTTTTTATGCAAAATAAATCCTGCTGTACGTTGCCCCGCTGAATTCCCTGATCTGCTATCATGCGCCTGTTTTCTCACCGCTGACCAGGTAATAATGCAAACCATGCTGGATGTTAACACCGTTTCAACAGACGTCCTGATTCTCGGTGCCAGTGCCTCGGGCTTGATGTGCGCCATCGAAGCCGGGAAACGGCAACGCAAGGTAGTGGTGCTGGATCATGCCAACAAGCCAGGAAAAAAAATCCTGATGTCTGGTGGCGGACGCTGTAATTTTACCAATTATCATGTCAGCGCCGAGAATTATATTTCACATAACCCGCATTTTTGCAAATCCGCGCTGAGTCGCTATACACAATGGGACTTCATCGAACTGGTGAACCGATACCAGATCCCTTTCCATGAGCGCGAGCATGGCCAATTATTTTGTGATCACAGTGCCCGCGATATTCTCAATATGCTGCTGGATGAGTGTAAATCCGTACAGGTGTTGATTAAACTGAATAGCGAAATCATCGCAGTCAGCCAGATGCGTAATGGCGAGTTCAAGGTGGATACCCCCTCGACAACATACCAGTGTCAATCACTGGTCGTCGCCACCGGTGGTTTGTCCATTCCCAAAATGTGCGCCAGCCCACTGGGTTACAAAATAGCCGAACAATTTGCGATTAAAGTCTGGCCGACCCATGCCGGGCTGGTACCGTTTACCCTTCAACCCGAGGATAAGGCACGCTTTTCCCCGCTGTCCGGGATCGCAATCGACAGCATGGTCAGTAATGAGCGTGCCTCGTTCAGGGAGAACATCCTGTTTACCCACCGTGGTTTAAGTGGACCGGCGATCCTGCAAATATCC
>JASFOS010000222.1:0-3485 GCA_050116415.1 Thioalkalispiraceae bacterium | reverse complement strand
TCCAGCGGATAAAAAAACGGGATCACATACTTGTTGAAGGACTTTTTCGCCGGCAGGTGTTTGTGATACAGCACGCTATTGAACATGGAAACCGTGTACTTGTTGAGAATTTTTTGCGGTACATCAAAACCGAGCTGTAAAGTACTGCTGTTCAGTTTGCTGGTATGCAAGCCGCCCGAATCGGCATGGTTGCCGCGATAAAATATCCCGCGCCCAAGATTTCTCCCCTTTGCCGCGCAATCAATCCATGAAACGGTGTATTCCCAGTCCTGATCCGATGAGGCGGACAAATCAAGGAACTCATCGAGCGTCGAAAAGCGGATTGATTCGCCTTGAATATATGTCGAACGTATGGGAGATAATCTGATCTCGACCCAGGTGATCAAACCGGTCAGGCCCAGCCCGGCAATGGTGGCGCGAAACAACTCAGGGTTCTCCTGTTTCGAGCAAAGATAGCGTTGCCCATCGGAACGCAACAACTCGAATGCATTGATATGGCAACCGAAGGTGCCCGCACGGTGATGATTCTTGCCATGCACATCGTTGGCGACTGCACCACCAATACTCACATAACGGGTACCCGGCGTCACAGGCAGAAACCAGCCATGTGGAATGATCAGTTGCAGAATTTCATGCAGGGTCACGCCAGACTCACATCGCAATACCCCGCGCTGTTTGTCGAAAGCAATAAAGCGGTTCAGGCCAACCGTATCAAGTACGATACCGTCTTCGTTGAGACAACAATCACCATAGCTTCGACCCTGGCCATAGGGTAATAGCGTACCTTCAGTGACCGGCAATACATTATCTCGCCATTGTAACGGCATAGCCTGTTGCTCAACCTGCGGGTATCGTCCCCATGACGTATAGCGTTTCATTGTTACAGGGCCAGGATAATCGCCGAAATGCAGACCAACATGACCACCAGGCTTGGCCTGTCATGTATCGCATACATCACCGGGTCTTCATGCATGTTACCTCTGAAAGTAACCAGCCAGATCCGACTTACCCAGAACAAGACGGCTGCCACTACCAGCCAGAGCCAGTCAGGCCTGGAATAATGAATCATCACCTGCGTGTCGTGGATATAAAGGCCCAGTACCAATACCGATAAATAACCACTGACGATTCCCAGGTTGAGGAGTAAAGGCATATCTGACTTGAAGTAGCCACGCCTCATTACCAGTTCTTCATATTTAGCATCAATATTGGCCAGTTCAGAATATCGTTTGACCAGGGCCAGGCTAAGAAATATAAACACCGAGAATACCAGCAGCCAGAAAGAAACGTTGACACCGGCCGCAATACTGCCGGCAATAATTCTGAAAGTATACAAACCGGCAAGTAATAAAATATCGAGCAATACCACACGTTTAATATAGAAAGAATACACCGAGGTGATTAGCAGGTATGCAAACAAGGTCAATACAAACGGCCAGCTAATAAAATAAGCAATGCTGGCTGCTGACGCGAACAATACCAGCGCCAGGGTGACGCCGGTATTGATTGATAACAAGCCTGCCGCAAACGGCCGCTGACACTTTGTTGGGTGCTGCCTGTCCGCCTCGATATCAACGATATCGTTAATGATATAAACCGCAGAGGCGCACAGGCTGAACGCGAAAAAGGCGGTCAGTGTCGCTAAGAACATCCCTGTATCGAACAGGTTATGTGACAGGATGAGCGGAACAAACAGCAATGTATTTTTAACCCATTGATGTACCCGCATCGCACGGATAACAATCGCCAACCTGCTCACCATTCTTTACTCTCAGATATATAATTATTCAGGGGTGTATCTTACTTTAAACACAATAAAAAAGGACGCTATTTGCGTCCTTTTTCAGGTTATCAAACCTTGATTTGCTTATTCAATTCTTTTTTGTTTTTGGCGTGTTGACTCGTAAGTCTGCGCGGTTCTTCTCCAGCAACTTGGCTCCGATCCCTTTGACTTTGACAATGTCATCAATGCGCTTGAAAGGGCCATTGGTTTTGCGGTAGTGGATAATTGCCTGGGCTTTTTTCTCGCCCACACCCTTGATATTGGCCGCCAGGGTAGACGCGTCCGCGGTATTAATATTGACCGGTGCCGCAACAGAAATAGCGGACAGTGAAATTATCCCTAATATAATCAGTAACTTAGATAGTGTTTTCATTGTTTGAGACTCCTTTCTCATTGGTTGTTAAGTGACTAAATTCTAAACTAAATGCCTGATAGTTCAATGCCCATTGATATCAGATAAGCCTGAATTATTTGTCAGTCAAAGACTACAAACAAGCCGCAACCTCCTGATTGATCAAGGATAATGCCGATGCGGGATCGGACGCCTGGGTGATCGGTCGGCCAATCACCAGGAAACTGGAACCGGCTTTGATGGCATCCGAGGGTGTCATGATGCGTTTCTGATCGCCGACCTCGCTCTCTGCGGGGCGAATGCCGGGTGTTATCAACTGAAAATCCTGTTTTCGCTGTGTACGCAGCATGCTGACTTCGCGGGGTGAGCAAACCACGCCATCGAGTCCTGCCTGTTCTGCCAAAGCAGCCAGGTTGCTGACATGATCATCAGGTTCACCGGCCAGGCCCAGCTCGTTGATATCTTCCTTGCCCATGCTGGTCAGGATGGTCACGGCGATTAATAAGGGCGGCGTTTGTTTACTTGCCAGGGCTTCGCGTGCCGCCATCATCATTTTGCGCCCGCCCAGGGCATGCACATTGACCATCCACACCCCCAGGTCGGCCGCAACTGAACAGGCCCTGGCAACAGTATTGGGGATATCGTGAAATTTCAAATCCAGGAACACATCAAAACCTTTATCCACAAGCGTTTCGACAAAACGCGGACCTTCCGCAGTAAATAATTCTTTACCTATCTTGAGCTTGCATGAGCCAGCTTCTATCTGGCTGATAAACTGGTTGGCTTGCTTTGCATCCGGGTAATCCAGTGCGACTATTATTTTTGAATCGTTTGGCATAACAACTTAGACCTTTAACTGTACCTGTTTTACTCGCCTTCAACACCGTGAATAGGCTTAATCGTGCTCCATTGTTTACAACCAGGACATTGCCAGTGTAATGATTTTGCATTGAAGCCACACGAGGTACATTGATAGACAGGGTTATCTTTGAGAATTTGTACCGTCACATCCTTGAGTATCTGCAGTTTTTCTTTTGATGACTCAGAGGCCTGCTTGATATTCAGGTCGATCAACCTGTCCATGCCTCTCACTGAAGGTCGATGATGTAAGAAATCAGAAATGAATTCAGCAGCGGCATTATCACCTTTTTGCTGTTTTATTAAATCGGAAAGCACCAGCATGATAGTGATACTGTCATGTTTTGCCAGTACTTCCTTTAAATAAAAAATTAACTCGTCGAGTTTACCAACTGCACGATAACAATCGAGTAATGATGATATAATCTCGGGAAGATATTCGGCGTCCTGTTGTTCGATACGTTTATAGGCCTTGATGGCCGCCTTATACTG
>JASFOS010000221.1:0-3521 GCA_050116415.1 Thioalkalispiraceae bacterium | reverse complement strand
CGATGAATGGTACTCGGAGCGCTCCCTGACCGACAGTGGCGCGGTGATGCGTGCCATCGAGCGGCTGGAAAAAAGTGGCCATACTTATGAAAAAGGTGGCGCCATCTGGTTCAAGTCGTCGGACTTCGGTGATGAAAAGGACCGCGTGATCGTACGTGACAATGGCCAGACCACCTACTTCGCCTCGGATATCGCCTACCACATGGACAAGCTGGAACGCGGCTTTGACCGGGTCATCGATGTCTGGGGCGCCGATCACCACGGTTACGTGCCGCGCGTGAAAGCCGCGCTTACGGCACTGGGTGATGACCCTTCCAGGCTGGACGTGTTGCTGGTGCAGTTCGCGGTGCTGTATCGCGGCGGGCAAAAGGCCCAGATGTCGACGCGCTCCGGTGAGTTTGTCACCCTGCGCCACCTGCGTAAGGAAGTAGGCAGCGACGCGGCGCGCTTTTTCTACGTGATGCGTAAATGCGAGCAGCACATGGACTTCGACATTGACCTGGCGACCTCGCAAAGCAGTGATAACCCGCTGTATTACATCCAGTACGCGCATGCGCGTGTTGCCAGCGTGTTACGCCAGCTATCAGAAAAAGGCCTGGCTTATGACCAGCCACAGGGGCTGGCCAGCCTCGAACTGCTCAACGAGCAGCACGAGCAGGACCTGTTCAACGATTTGAACCGTTACAGCGAAGTGGTGGAAAGCGCGGCCTTGCAGCATGAACCGCACCAGCTGGTGCATTACCTGCGTGAACTGGCCAATGATTTACATACTTATTATAACGCGCACCAGTTCATCGTTGATGACGGCGCGCTGCGTAATGCACGCCTGTCACTGATCCTGGCCACCAAGCAGGTGATTGCCAATGGTTTGGGTTTACTCGGCGTGTCTGCACCGGATAGTATGTAAGCTGGATTTATAGCTTTTCAGACCATGTCACGCGATTACGCCAAAACACCCAAACCGAAAAACCCGCACTCGCTGCCCGGCTGGCTATGGATGCTGGGTGGCCTGATCATTGGCCTGTTTATCGCACTGCTGGTTTACATTAACGAAAACACCTCGGAATCCAACAAGTCACGTTTCAGTGAAACCGTCAGCAATATATTCAGCCAGACCGCCAAGGACGTGCGCGAGGTTACCAAGCAGAAACAAACCGCACCGGCCAAGCCATCAGAACAAAACGCTGACAAGAAACCACGTTTTGATTTTTATACGATCCTGCCTGAACTGGAAATCGCGATCCCGGAACAGGACCTGATTAAACTGGAAAAACAACCCGCTTCGAAAACACCGACCGAGCCGGGGAACTATATTTTGCAAGTCGGTTCGTTCAAGCAAAGTGAACAGGCCGATCAACTCAAGGCGCGCCTTGCGCTGCAGGGCGTGGAAGCCAGCATCCAGTCGGTGGCGATTAACAACGATACCTGGCACCGTGTCCGTATTGGTCCGATCCATGACCTTGCCACCCTCAACCAGATTCGCAAGCGTTTGCAAAAAAACGGTATCGCCTCGATTGTTGTTAAAAACAAGTCCTGATGCAATTGATTAACCCGCTCACCGCGTTAATCATGTCACTATGTTGTATATCATCCTGATCATCCTGTTACTGGGCCTGTTGTTTGGCCCGCAACTCTGGGTCCGGCATGTGCTGCGTAAATACAATGCTCCGCAGCCACATATTCCCGGCAGCGGTGGCGAGCTGGCGCAACACCTGGTGGAACGCTTTCAACTGGACGGGGTTGGCGTGGAACCGGGCGACAAGGACGGCGATCATTATGATCCGGTTAATAAAAAAATCCGCCTCAGCCCGGAATACTTCACGACCAACTCGTTGACCGCGGTGGCCATCGCCGCCCACGAAGTCGGGCATGCCATCCAGCATCAGCGCAACGAACCGCTGCTGAGCCTGCGCACGCGCCTCAGTTACTTTGCCATCACCGCGCAAAAACTCAGTGGTGGCCTGCTGCTGGTGATCCCTTTCGTCATGGCCCTGACCCGTGCCCCGTCGGCCGGGCTGGTAATACTGGTAATTGGTGTTGCCAGCATGTTGCTCGGTACCCTGGTGCAACTGGTCACATTGCCGGTTGAAATTGATGCCAGCTTCAACAAGGCGCTGCCGTTATTGAAACAGGGTAACTACATTCGCGCGGAAGATGAGAAACACGTCACAAAAATACTACGTGCCGCTGCCTTTACCTACCTGGCCGGCTCATTATCCAGCTTATTGAACCTGTGGAGATGGCTGGCAATCCTAAAAAAATAACGCCAACTGCCGATACTATTAAGGTATACCAAACCGTTTCTACGATGAACCATGGCTAAAGATACCGTTAAACAGAAAGTCGATACGCGTGACCTGAAACTGGGCATGTACGTGTCCGAGCTTGATCGGCCATGGATCGAGTCCCCGTTCATCTTCCAGGGTTTTTTAATTACCAATGAACAGGAACTTTCACAGCTGATGCATACCTGCAAGTATGTTTATGTAGATGTGCAACAAAGCAAGGTGGAAGTACCCACGCGCGTCGTGATGACGCAGTCCATCAAGCGCAAACAATACGAAAAGAAACCCACGCCACCGGTCCTGGAAACTTTTGAAAAAGAGTTTAGCCGGGCCAAGTCGATTTACACCGAATCCATCGAGACAGTCAGCGAGTTCCTGCTTGATGCACGCGCCGGCAAGATCTTTACCATCAAGGACATCAAGAACCGGGTCATCGAGATTACCGGCAGTATCATGCGTAACCCGGATGCGATGATGCTGCTGACCCATATCGATACCCATAGCAGCCAGGCTTCCCGGCATGCACTCAACGTGTGTATCCTCAGTACCGCCTTTGCACGCTACCTCGGCATGGAAAATGAAAAACTGTATGAACTGGCGCTGGGCGCGATGTTGCATGACGTGGGGGAAACCCGGCTTCCCGACGGACTGATGGATAAGGCGGAAAATTACACGCCGGAAGAATTGCACCTGATGCATAACCACACCATCGAAGGTGCCGACCTGTTATCCCAGATCCAGGATATTCCATCCAGCGCCATCACCATTGCCATGACCCACCATGAACGCGCCAACGGTTCCGGTTATCCGAAACGCCTTAATAACGAACAGCTCAGCCTGTTCTCCAAGATCGTTTCCATCACCGATGTCTATGACTCGGTCACCACCGGTACCCATCGTGAGCCGGCGATTACCACCACTGACGCATTGAAAAGCATGTATGACTGGCGTGACGAGCTATTCGATGGTGAACTGGTTGAACTGTTCATCCAGTCACTGGGCATTTACCCGATCGGCAGTACCGTCAAGCTGGATTCCGGGGAAATCGGTATCGTGATTACCGCCAGTAGCGAGCGACGGCTGATGCCAACCCTGATGTTACTGCTTGATAAGGACGAGCAACCTTACCAGCCACCGCTGATCATCAACCTTGCGCAGCACAAGACGGAAGAAAAACAAAAATATGAAATCACCAAGGTGGTACAGCCGGAAGATTACGGCATTGATCAGACCAGC
>JASFOS010000220.1:0-3587 GCA_050116415.1 Thioalkalispiraceae bacterium | reverse complement strand
GTCAATACCTGTTACTTTTAACTTGGTTGAAGTCACGGTCCCTTCATAGCGACCAATACCATGTTGGGCTAAGTGATTGGCGCAGACTTTCGCCATTTCAAATAAAGGTGCCACCAAACCATAGGCTACACCACGATGCTGCACGCACTCACCGACTGCATACACACGCGGATCAAAAGTTTGCAGCGTATCACTGACCACGATGCCCCGTTCGCAGTGGATACCTGCTTTTTCTGCCAGCATGAAATTAGGTCGAATACCAACAGCCATTACGACGATATCAGCATAGATTTCTGTGCCATCCTTGAAGCGCACCTTTTCTACACGGTCCTTACCTACGATAGCTTCAGTTTGCGCTTCCATCAGGAAGTTCAAACCACGTTCTTCAAGTGAGGCCTGTAACATCTTGGCCGCCGGTTTATCCAGTTGACGTTCCATCAAAGTATCCCTGAGATGAACAACAGTAACATTCATGCCTTGCTGCATTAGACCGTTGGCTGCTTCCAGTCCCAGTAATCCGCCACCGATGACCACCGCATGTTTATGCTTATTAGAGGCATCCAGCATTTGATCAACGTCATGGATATCACGAAATGAAATTACGCCCTCCAGTTCATGACCTGGTACCGGAATGATGACCGGGTTGGAGCCAGTCGCAATTAATAGGCGATCATAATCTTCCATCGTGCCATCGCTTGCAGTCAATTTTCGATTAAGACGGTCAATCTCGACGACTTCCTTCCCTTTATGCAACTTAACATGGTTATCAACATACCACTGTTCATCATTAAGCATAATTTCATCAATCGTCTTTTCACCGGAAAGTACCGGTGAAAGCATTATACGGTTATAGTTGCCATAGGGTTCCGCGCCAAATACGGTAATATCATAGGCTAGCGGATCAATTTTGAGTAATTCCTCAACAGTGCGGATGCCGGCCATACCATTTCCAATCACAACGAGTTTATCTTTCATCTTCATCACCTGTAATGTTTTATTCGCTACGGGTTATGCGGCTTCTTCTGGTTTACGTTGGCGCTCATAGAGAAACTTCAATACCTGCGCACGCAAATGATTATAATCTTCATTATCTGCAAGTTCGATGCGATGCCGAGGTCGAGGCAGGTCAACTTCCAGTATTTCACCGATGGTGGCTGCCGGACCGTTGGTCATCATGACGATACGGTCGGAGAGCAACACTGCCTCGTCAACATCATGGGTAATCATGATGACGGTATTATTAAGACGTGCCTGAATTTCAATTAGTGAGTCCTGCATGTGCGCCCGTGTTAAAGCATCCAGGGCACCAAATGGTTCGTCCATTAACAGCACCTTGGGCTCCATCGCCAGTGCGCGGGCAATACCCACACGTTGTTTCATTCCGCCTGAAATCTCACTGGGACGTTTATGCATGGCATGATCCATATGCACCAGATGAAGGTTATGTTCTATCCAGTCCTTCATTTCTGTCTTGCTCTTTTTTCCCTGGAACACCTGTTTCACTGCCAGCTCGACATTTTCATATGCCGTAAGCCAGGGAAGTAAGGAATGATTCTGAAATACCACGGCTCTCTCCGGTCCAGGTTCGTCGACCTCTCGACTGTCGAGAATCACACCACCAGTGGTCGCCTGGTAGAGTCCAGCCACAATATTCAAAACCGTTGACTTGCCACACCCCGAGTGACCAATCAATGAAACGAACTCACCCTTGTTGATTGATAAGTCAATATTATCCAATGCCTTGAATGGACCAGCCGGTGTAGGGAACTCGATGGAAACCTGGCTTATTTCAAGATGCTTGTTATTCATCATGTCTCTCCAACCAATAATTCTAATTATCGCAAGACTGCATTCTTGTCCCACGTTACGCTACGCTGCAGGATCAGCATGATGCGATCCAGCATGAAACCAATCAGCCCAATAGTGAACACCGCCACCATAATACGCGCCAGTGAATCAGAACTGCCATTTTGAAACTCGTCCCAGACAAATTTCCCCAGCCCTGGGTTCTGAGCCAACATCTCAGCCGCGATCAGAACCATCCATCCAATACCAAATGACACGCGCAATCCGGCAAACATCATTGGAATAGAGGATGGCAGCACGATTTTGAACACGTGAGTGATCCAGTTCAGGCGTAGCACACGGCTTACATTTAACAAGTCTTTATCTACAGCGGAAACACCCACCGTAGTATTGATAATGGTTGGCCACATGCAGCATAACGTTACGGTGATCGCTGAGTTAAGAAATGATTTTGAAAACATCGGATCGTCAGTAACATAAACTGCACTGACTATCATTGTCACAATTGGTAACCATGCCAGCGGCGACACCGGTTTGAATGTTTGTATTAGGGGATTCAGGGCATTGTATAAAGTGTTATTCAAGCCACAGATAATGCCAACTGGAATCGCAATCAGTGAAGCGATGAAAAACCCTGTTGTGACTGTAATAATGCTGGTGAATATCTGATCTATAAAGGTTGGTTTCCCCGTGTAGTCACGAATTTTGACTTCGGCATCGGGATTTTCTGCCAGTTTTTTTGCATTACGTTTTTCCTGGCGTTTGTAAAAAGCTACTTCTTTACTACGTTCTTCTTTATGCTCATCATAGAGCGTAACTGTTTGCTCCCAGACTTTTGCAGGACCCGGAACCTGCCCCAACGAGGTTTCTATTTGTGAAGCAATTGTACCCCACAAGGCCAGGAATATGCCTATTGCCATAAAAGGGACACCCACTTTTCTTACCAGTTGCATTAACATGGTAGACCAATTAAGTTCATTAAATTTTGGCAGTGATGTCACTTTTGTCATGTACCAATTATCTGTCATGCTCATATCTCGTAAATTCACTCTTACATACCTCTAGTTACTAACTAGTCATGGTAATTTCCCATGCCAAAGGCATGGGTAAATCCATCTTATAATTTATCTTTTCCTTTCAAACCAATTTTGAATTTTTTCAAATATGCGTTCGGCTTATTTCCGTCATACGTTACGTTGTCGATAAAATGAGTTTGCGGCTTGCGGAACCCTGTCTCCGTTGCAAAATCAGGAAAGTCCGTTGCAGAAACCTTGCCTTCAGCAATAAGTTCTTTTGCTGCAATGGCATAGATATCAGGACGATAGACTTTTTTTGCTATATCCTTGTACCAGCTGTCTGATTTTTGCTCCGCGATTTGTCCCCAACGACGCATTTGGGTTAAATACCAGATAGCGTCAGAGTAATAAGGGTAAGTTGCGTTGTAGCGGAAGAAGACATTAAAATCCGGAACCTCACGCTTATCGCCTTTTTCATACTCAAAAGTACCTATCATGGAATTTGCAATGACATCGTAATCTGCACCCACGTAATATGACTTGGATAGAATTTTTACTGCTTCAGGGCGATTAGCATTATTATTTTCATCCAACCATTGAGCTGCTCGTATCATTGCTTTAACAACACGAACATGGGTATTGGGGTTCTCATCCGCCCACTTTTTGCTTACACCAAATACCTTTTCAGGGTTATCTTTCCATATCTCATAGTCGGTGATTACCGGTACACCAATGCCTTTGAAAACTGCTTGCTGGTTCCAGGGT
>JASFOS010000219.1:0-3587 GCA_050116415.1 Thioalkalispiraceae bacterium | reverse complement strand
CCTGTTCAAGCGCAAGGTTTATCAGTAAGTGATGAACATCACCACATTCCTGGTCCTCACCGCTTTGATTATTTTTGTGTCCTGGTTTGTCAGGCTCTGCTATAAAGCCAACGTGGTTGATTGGGGACATAACTGGATCAATTTCCTGGATGGTTTCCTGCGCCTGTTTATCCGCACCTATCATCGTTTCCAGTACCAGCCTATTCCGCTACCTGACAAGGGCGGCGCACTCCTGGTTGCCAATCATGTATCGGGTCTTGATCCGTTGTTGATGATCGCGGCATGTCGACGCCCGGTGCGTTTTCTGATCGCCCAGGAACAGTATCAACGTTTCGGCTTGCACTGGGTGTTTAAACAGGTTGGATGCATTCCCGTGCAACGTGGCGCCCGGGTAGAAAAACCGTTTCGTGCTGCCTTGCAGGCCCTGCAACAAGGTGAAGTGGTGGCCCTGTTTCCTGAAGGTGCCATACATACCCGGCGTAAGCCCGCAAAACGACTGAAAGGCGGGATTGCCAAGCTGGCTGAAATGAGCGGCGCACCGGTATATGCGACGAGGATCAGCGGCATCCTGCTGGAAGGCTTTACGGTATTAACCTTGTTTATTCCGAATCGTGCCAGGCTGGAAAGCTATCCCGCGATTCCCTGTGCTGAAATGGGACATGACCAGTGCCTGGCAGAACTGAGCGGGTTGCTGATTGATAAGCGGAAGTAACGGCCAAGTGAATCTCTCATCCCCCAGCACCACAATACCGGGCACGGGGCGATAACGCATCGGCCAGCAAGTTGCCTTTATCCTCCCTGAATTAGCAATAAAATCTTATTTTTGACTTGAATCAGGGTATCTATATCCTTATCTAGGATAAAGTATTCAAGAATCGAGCGAGAGATAGTGCCCATGCGAATGGATAAATTAACCAGCAAATTTCAGGTTGCGATTGCCGATGCGCAGAGCCTGGCGGTAGGCCGGGACCACCAGTTCATCGAGCCGGTGCATTTGATGAGTGCCTTACTGGACCAGGACGGCGGCACGGTCCATCACTTGCTGACCCAGGCCGGAGTGAATGTCAACTTGCTGCGCTCGCAGCTGGGTGAAGCGCTGGAGCGCTTGCCACAAATTGAAAATGCGACCGGCGATGTGCATCTCTCCAATGATTTATCCCGCCTCTTGAACCTGACTGACAAGCTGGCCCAACAACGCAAGGACCAGTATATCTCCAGTGAATTGTTTGTACTGGCAGCCGTCGAGGATAAGGGCGTGCTGGGTGATTTGTTACGCAAGGCTGGCGCTTCCAAGTCAGCGATTGAAAAAGCCATCGATAATATCCGTGGTGGCCAGAAGATCGATGATCCCAATGCCGAAGAACAACGCCAGGCGCTGGAAAAATACACCATCGATTTAACCGAGCGTGCCGAGCAGGGCAAGCTGGATCCGGTGATCGGTCGTGATGATGAGATTCGTCGTACCGTGCAGGTCCTGCAACGTCGCACCAAGAATAACCCGGTGTTAATCGGTGAACCGGGTGTGGGTAAGACCGCCATCGCCGAGGGCCTGGCACAGCGTATTATTAATGGCGAAGTACCTGATGGTATCAAGGGTAAACGCGTGTTGTCTCTGGACATGGGCGCATTGCTGGCCGGTGCCAAGTTTCGCGGTGAGTTCGAAGAACGCCTGAAAGCAGTGTTAAACGATCTGGCCAAGCAGGAAGGTCAGATCATCCTGTTTATTGACGAGATTCATACCATGGTAGGTGCCGGTAAAGCAGAAGGCGCCATGGACGCGGGCAACATGTTGAAGCCGGCTTTGGCACGTGGTGAATTGCATTGTATCGGCGCCACCACGCTGGATGAGTATCGTCAGTATATTGAAAAAGACGCCGCACTGGAGCGTCGTTTCCAGAAAGTGCTGGTCGATGAGCCCAGCGTGGAAGATACCATCGCTATCCTGCGCGGTTTGAAAGAAAAGTATGAAGTCCACCACGGCGTGGACATCACTGATCCGGCCATCGTCTCCGCGGCAACTTTATCCCAGCGTTACATCACTGATCGACAATTACCGGACAAGGCGATTGACCTGATCGATGAAGCGGCCAGCCGTATCCGCATGGAAATCGATTCCAAGCCGGAATCCATGGACAAAATGGATCGCAAGTTAATCCAGCTGAAAATCGAGCGTGAAGCGCTCAACAAGGAAAGTGATGAAGCTTCCCGCGAACGTCTCAACCGCCTGCAGGAAGAAATTGCCAAGCTGGAGCGTGAATACAGCGAGCTGGAAGAAATCTGGCACTCGGAAAAGGCTGCAGTGCAGGGCACCCAGCATATCAAGGAAGAACTGGAGCGTGCCCGCCAGGAAGTCGAGGCAGCCCGCCGTGCCGGTGATTTAACCCGCATGTCGGAATTGCAGTACGGCCGCATTCCTGAACTGGAAAAACAACTGGACATGGCTGCGCAGGCTGAAATGCAGGAAACCACGCTGTTGCGTAATGCCGTGACCGAGGAAGAAATTGCCGAGGTGGTGGCCAAGTGGACCGGTATCCCGGTATCGAAAATGCTGGAAGGTGAACGTGACAAACTGCTACGCATGGAAGATGCACTGCATAGCCGCGTGGTTGGGCAGAACGAAGCGGTCAAGGCGGTATCGGATGCGATTCGTCGTTCACGCGCCGGCTTGTCCGATCCCAATCGTCCCAATGGCTCATTCCTGTTCCTGGGGCCGACCGGTGTTGGTAAGACCGAGTTAACCAAGGCGCTGGCAGAATTCTTGTTTGATACCGAAGATGCCATGGTGCGTATCGACATGTCTGAGTTCATGGAGAAACACTCGGTGGCACGCCTGGTGGGTGCACCTCCTGGCTATGTGGGTTATGAAGAAGGTGGCTACCTGACCGAAGCGGTGCGACGCAAACCCTATTCGGTGGTGCTGCTCGACGAGGTTGAAAAAGCCCATCCGGATGTTTTCAACATCCTGTTGCAGGTACTGGATGATGGTCGCCTGACCGATGGCCAGGGGCGCACGGTGGACTTCCGCAACACGGTTATCGTGATGACCTCCAACCTTGGCTCACAACAGATCCAGGAGATGAGTGGTGAAGAAAACTATGAGGCAATGAAATCAGCAGTGATGGAAATAGTCGGAAGCCACTTCCGCCCCGAGTTTATTAACCGGGTTGATGACACGGTGGTATTTCATCCATTGGGCCAGGAACAGATCCGCTCCATTGCCAACATCCAGTTCGAATATTTGCGTAACCGCCTGCGTGATAATCACATGGATATCGAGCTTACTGATGCAGCACTGGATAAACTGGGTGAAGCCGGTTTCGATCCGGTTTATGGCGCACGCCCTCTCAAGCGCGCCATTCAGCAACAGGTGGAAAACCCGCTGGCGCAGGCTATCCTGTCAGGCGAGTTCGTTACCGGCGATATCATCAACGTGGATATCAGGGATGACAACCTTGTCTTTAAAAAGTCTGACAAGAAAGCATCAGCCGCATAAAATAAAAAAGCCCCCTTAACGGGGCTTTTTTGTTACATATGTGATATTTTTATTAATATGAACTACAAGCATTCTTGTCGATAATAATAATGAA
>JASFOS010000218.1:0-3613 GCA_050116415.1 Thioalkalispiraceae bacterium | reverse complement strand
ACGCCTCCTTTTTGATTGGCAATCGCGATAATCTTGCCCATGTCACTCCCCTTAATCTGACCCGGTTTCTGATCATCAGGCGACCAGTTTTCCATGTGTTGACCCGTTTCAGTATTCAATTAAGTGATAATAGCAAGGCCAGGGGAAAGGGGGAAGATAAAAGATACCGGAGTAGGCGCCGGACATTATGCAAAAAGCGCAAACATCGGCGCTCATCGCAAAACCAACTTCAGTAAATGAAAGTTAGCGACAAATAGCCGTAAGTTACAGTATTTAGCCGCAATTACTCTCTTAATTTGATAACCAGCAAGTGTCTTTCGGCATCCAGTCCCGGTACGTGCAAGGCATGACTTTCGAGCAACTCGGTATCGGCGGGTAGTTCATCCACTTCGGCCACCGGGAAGACACCTTTCATCGCAAAAAACACGCCGTTTTTAGCCAGTAGATGCCGCGTTCCGGCCACCATGTTGGCCAGGGTGGAATAGGCGCGTGAGATAATGGTGTCAAAAGTGGTATTGGTTTTATAGTCCTCGACCCGCGATTGCACCACGCTGACATTTTGCAGCCCCAGTTCGGCCACAGCCTGGGTGATGAAACGGGTTTTCTTGCTGTTGCTATCCAGCAGGTAAAACACATCTTCCGGGCGAATCAATGCTAACGGGATACCCGGCAAACCAGCACCGGTACCCACATCGAGGATACGGCCTGGCTTGAGAAAGGGGTGGATCACCAGGCTGTCCAGCAAGTGGCGCGTAATCATCAATTCCGGCTTGCGCACCGCGGTGAGGTTATAGGCCCGGTTCCATTTATGGAGTAAGGCAACATAATCCAGCAACGCTGACTGTTTCGCCTCGTCAACCTCCAGGCCTAACGCCGCGATACCTTGTTGTAGTTGTTTTGACAGTTGCTCGTGCATGACAGCGAGTATGGCATATTTCTCGGTAGCCGAGAGATTAATGCCCCACTGGCTGAATATAGCTGGCTGGGAAAGCCCGCAACAGGCCCGTTCCTGATCAAGCGGGCCTCTTCCAGGCTTAGCTTTATTTTGCGATAGCCGCGCTGGTCATTTTATCCAGCGCATTACTCATCTTGGTGACAATTTCTGAGCGATTTTTTATCTCATGCCGCCCCGCTATATACGCAGGATCATTATACGTTAGCCAGACCTGGCCATCTTTATCTTGCCAGGCCAACGCTTTCATGGGTAAATCAATGCCCGCGGTCTGGTTGCTGGTAAAAAAATGCGTACCCATTTTTGGATTACCAAACACCAGCAACTCGGTGGGACGAAGTGGAATACCGGCTTTTTTACCCCCTTCGTCATGGCTCCAGCGCATAGCGATAGTAATGCCTTTTTGCTGCAAAATATTTTCCAGCCGATCCAGGGTGGTTTTGACATCGTGGTGACTTTTTTTAGAAATCAAGCCATCGTCTGCTGCATAAAGTAATGCGGGGCTAATAGCCAATAGTACCAATACAATGAATTTTTTCATCGACGTTCTCCTTGCCTTATGGTTATTCTCCAGATTTAAATAATGACCCATCAAGTGAAACGAAGTTCCATCTCGTTAAGGTTGTTAGTCAGTCACATGGGCAGCAAGAAACCACTCTTTATGTGTGCTATTGTTTTTCAGCTGAATTATGTCGCTGCCGATTTAACATACTTTTACATTTAATCGCTTATTCTATCCACACTTTTAATATATATTCGCAGACAGGTGATGACTACGATAGTACAAGCATATAATGGCTAAGACCCTGAACATCCTGTACCTTGAAGATGAAGCCAACCTGGAAGAGGTTGTCACCTACTACCTGGAAAAACAAGGCATTACTGCTAACATTCAGCGCGTTGCAACTCGGGACCAATTTGAGTCAGTCATAACAACGCTTGATCATGACCTGGTAATTGTTGATCGCCTGTTGCAAGACATTGATGGCATCGACGCCATTTCACTTATCCGTAAATACAACAAATCTATTCCCGTCATCATGTTATCCGGTACGCTGGATGAGGCCCTGATTGACAGGGCTTTGGCTGTCGGCGCCAACGACTACGTCTTGAAGCAACACATCGAGCGGCTCGGGCCTGCCGTTGAAAAAGTTTTACACCATCATGAAAAACATCAACATAACAATGTTAGTAACGCCAATGAAGATGTTTTTCAGGATATCGTGCAACACTTACCAGGTGGTGTTTACCAGTTCAAACGCCACAAGGATGGTAACTACAGCCTGCCTTGTATCAGCACCCAGTTTCAAAACATGATCGGCATAAATGACGAGGATGTTAAGCATAACGCAACCCCGGTATTTGAAAAAGTTCATCCTGATGATTTACCGGGTTTGCTGGAATCCATTGAAGATTCAGCTCACTCCCTTAACAAATGGGACTATGAATTTCGTGTACAAAAAACCCATGGAGAATATTTCTGGACCAAGGGTTTATCCACCCCTCGTTTACAGGATGATGGCAGCGTAATATGGGCCGGTATACTTCTCGACATTAATAATCAGAAACAAACTGAAAAGGCTCTCCACCACTCAGAAATGAGTATCCGTTCCATTCTCGATAACCTAGTGGAAACCTTCTACCGAACAGATAGCCAGGGGCGTTTGTCTATGGTTTCACCTTCGGTGAAAAACCTGCTCGGTTATAGTCCTGATGAACTGCTTGGTAAAAAACTCTCGGATTTATATCTCGATCCACAACAGCGTGAGGACTTTCTTTTAACATTACAACAAAACCAGGGTGCGGTGACCGGCTATGAAGCACCACTGCGGCATAAGGACGGCCGTGCAGTCTGGGTCTCAACCAGTTCACGCTATTACTACGATGAAAAAGGCCAGGTTGCCGGCGTGGAAGGCATTACGCGTAACATCACGGATAAACATCAGCAAGAAGTCCAGACCCGTAACCGTCTGCAAATTACCAGTGAACGCCTGGAACACCTGGTTTCCAACCTGCCCACGATTCTTTACTCGCTGGACATTGCCGATAACCAGTTCATTCCCAACTGGGTCAGCAGCAACATCATGAAGGTCACCGGCTATTCTATCGAGGAAGCGTTGAATAAAGACTGGTGGTTTAATCATCTTCACCCCGATGATAAACAATCCGCGCTCAATAATATGGAAAGGTTGTTCGAAAATGGATCCTATACCCATGAATACCGCTTTCAATGCAAGGATGGCAGTTATAAAAGGATCCTGGACCGCCTGATCCAGGTCACGGATGACAACGGTGTTCCGATCCGCATCAACGGTTCATGGAATGACGTCACTGATCAACGTTATATCGAGGACCAACTCCGAGAAAACGAAGTGCGCCTGCGTCGCAGCCAGGGCTTTGCCAACATCGGCACCTGGGACTGGAATATCCAGAGCGGCGAATTATTCTGGTCGGAACGCATTGGGCCCTTGTTTGGCTACGAGGAAGGCAAGCTGGAAACCACCTATGATAATTTTCTGGCCGCGGTGCATCCTGATGATCGACAGGCTGTCATCGATGCGGTGAACAACTGTGTCGAACACGGCACTGATTACAACATTGAGCATCGTACCGTGTGGCCTGATGGCACCGTACGCTGGCTGCTGGAGAAAGGCGATGTAA
>JASFOS010000217.1:0-3658 GCA_050116415.1 Thioalkalispiraceae bacterium | reverse complement strand
GGCAGCTCCAACGGCAGTTACGTTAACCAGCAACGTGTTTCGGCCCCCAAACTCCTCAAGGCCGGCGACGCGATTCGCATCGGCAAGATTGAACTGATCTTTGAACAGGTCAGGAATCGTGACAGTGCCATCGATACCTGGTCGATGCAGGAAACCATGATTTCCGACAGCCCGGTAATTAAACAAATCACGGTGCTGGTGGCCGATATTCGCGGCTTCACGGCCTTGTCGGAACAGGTCAATATTCGCACCCTGACCAAGATGATGAACAGCTGGTTTCACCAGGTCAGCGATATTATTTTCCAGAACCAGGGCGTGGTCGACAAGTTCATCGGTGACTGCGTGTTTGCCCGCTGGGAGACCGAGATCTCGCGCAACGAAACCGCGTTACAGGCGTTGAATGCCGCGTTGCTGATTCACAAGGCGACGCAAAAGATTAACGAGAACTTTACCGATGTCGACGATATTAGCATCGGAGTGGGTATCAATACCGGTGCGGCATCAATGGGCATCGGCCAGGACAATACCGCGCTGGGTGACGCGGTGAACACCGCGTTTCGCCTGGAAAATGCCACCAAGGTGTTGAAGAAAGATATCGTGATGAGCGAGTCGACCTACAAGCACCTGCCCGAACATATCTGGAAGGATTGTAAACAACATATCCGTGTTAAAGGTAAACGCGATACCTTGCGGGTCTGCGGGTTAAGCTTTGCCCAGGCCGAACAACTGATCGAACAGTTAAGCCAGGCCAGTTAATTACAGGAACGGCTTTACGTCGCGTAACAGTTCTTCCATTTCCAGCTTGATTTCATTGATGATGCGCGTTGCGCTTTCCACTGATTGCCAGTCTTCATGTCCCATGTCGCTGGACTGCATGATGGCCTGGCTTTTTGCCACGACCTGCGCATTGTCATCATCAATAAACTGCGCCAGGAAAGTATAAGCCTGCACCAGGCTATCATTAATGGTTTTATCCTGTTGATTGACTTCCCATAACAACAACATCAAGGCAGACTTGAGCTTGTCCTTGTCACAGGGCAGTAAGGATTGCGGGTGGCCATAGGAACTGGCATCCAGTTGAGATAGAATCTGACCGTATTGCTGAACCAGTTGCTGTGCGTTATCCAGTTCTTGTTGTTTATCAGGCATGGAATAATCATAGCATCATGTGGTAAATAATGGTTAACAAATAATAACGATTAAAACCAAGAGTTAATAACAATCAAATGAACACGTCGTTTAATTTTTCCCAGCTGAGCTTCGATAACATCATGGTAGGAGTGATTGCCGCGTTGTTAATCGTGGTGGCGTTAATGCTGCAGTGGCCGGTGATCAAGAACAAGCTGAGGGAACGAAAGTTAATGCGCGTGATCAGGAAGTTTGGCAGGGAGACCCTGCATGATGTCATGCTGCCAGACGGACTGGATGACTTTACCTATATCGAACACCTGGTATTAACCGCGAATGCGATCGTGGTGTTGTATCTGAAACGTTATCGCGGTGTGATTTTTGCCGGTGAGCGGATCGATGAATGGACCCAGGTATTGAATAACCACAGTTACCGTTTTCCCAACCCGTTACAGAAAGTTGAAATGGACATCATGGCGATTCGTAACCTGGTGCCCGCGACCGAAGTACAGGGCCTGATCGTGTTTACCCAGGGCAGCGAGTTTCCCAAGGGCAAACCGGATAACGTCATGTTGTTCAGCGAGCTCGAAGCGCAGCTCAAGGACTTTAAAGCCGGAGAGTTACCGCCTGCCTTGCATACCGCCTGGAAAAAGCTGGCCGAACAGGCGCAACCCTGCAGCAAGGAGTTTATCAGCCGCATGCGCGAAGATGACTCGCAACAGGGACACGGCGTGCTGGCCAGCATGTTCATTCTTGCTGCGCTGATCTGGCTGGGCTGGCATTTCATCTAAAGCCATTGCACAATGCGTCAAATGGACCTGTGAACTGTGTCCGTGTGTGAAAGGCGAAAACCGGCTATTTTAGCGGTAATCAACGGACCGGATGATGCCATTCAAATAGAACCGCCATGTTGTCAATCCACAAAATCATTTTCCTTGCCTGCCTGGTTGCCAGTAACCTGGCTATCGGTATTGCACAAAGCCAGGCCGCACAGAATTCACAAATTTATCGTGCTGTCTTCAGCACCGCGATCCAGGAGCGTGAACCGGTGGACCAGGTTTTGGTGCTCACTAACCGGCACAACAGGATATTTTTTCATACCGACTTGCGGCACTTTGAAAACCAGAAAATCATTCATCGCTGGGAATACGAGGGCAGGGTGGTGTCTTCCAAGGCGTTCGAGGTAAAAGGTCCGCGCTGGCGGGTTTACTCGAGCAAGACGCTGAACCCGGAGCAGCTGGGAACCTGGCGAGTGATGGTCACGACTGAACAAGGCTGGCCGTTGAAAGCGGTGATCTTCAAGTACGTCGATAGCGATTCTGGCGAGAACGCGATTCTACCGTTAGCGCGCTGAGGCCCGCACCATTACTCGGGCGCTTCACCGGCTACGGATTTTTTCCACTTGTTGAGCAAGGTTTCGAACTCCTGTTCGGCCTCGCGGTTTTTCTGTTTTTCAGCCGCGGCCAGGTTGTTTGCCGAGCCAGGTAACGCGTTGAGCATAGCGGCCGTGGTTTTGTTGCTGGTGCTGGCCGCCGTTTGTTCACCCGGCGGGTTGCTGGTGAATTTCAGGTAAGCCATGCCGCCCAGGCCGATCGCCAGGACCATGCCGGCGGCGATGGCAAAGTGGCTGGTGCGTCGAGGTGCCGTGGCCTGAGCCGGGGTGTCGAGAATCGAGTCCAGCGCGGTAGTGCCGATAAACTGCGGTTCAGCACGAGGCAGCATGGGTTCATCAGACTCGACGTCAAAGGAAGGCAGTTCGTCCTTGGGGGCTGCCTTGGTATTGGCGGCTTCCTGGCGCAGTTTTTCCTTGTCGATCTGGGTGATCTTGGGTCTTTTGAAAATAAAAAGATCCTCGTCACTCTCAAGAATAATACGATCCTTGGCTTCCTTCATGGTGAAGTTGGCGATGGCCAGGCCATCCAGCTGAATGCTGTCCTGCGCCTGTTTTTCCCTGGCCATGGCTTCCAGCCGGGCTTTAATGGCTTCGGCACGCTGGCGTGCCTCGAGCTGTTTTTTCTCTTCGGCTTGCTGCGCCTGTTTGACCCGTTGTTGCTGCTGGCGCTGTTTTTCCTTTTCAGCCTGTGCGGCCTGTTGTTGGCGACGCTCGCGCTCGGCCTGTTCGGCCCTGGTCTGGGCTTCGCGGGCCGCCGCTTCCTGTTCCTGCTGTTCCTGTTCCTGCTGTTCCTGTTGTTGTTTGAGACGGACTTTTTCCGCTTCCTGTTCAACCAGCTGTTTGGCCGCTTCCATCTCGGCACGCAGTTTTTCAGCTTCTTCCAGCGCCTTGAGGCGAATCTGTTCAGCTTCCAGTTCGGCCTGCTTGGTGGTCTGGTGGGCTACCCGTTCAGCTTCACGTTGGGCTTCTTCCAGCAGCATCTGGCGTTGTAACTCGCCCTTGGACTGGGCCTCGGCAATACTCTGTTCCAGCTGGCTGCGGGTTTCTTCCACCTTGGCGCGCAGTTGCTCGGCTTCCTCAACCGCTTGTTGACGGATCGCGTCGGCCTCTGCCTTGGCTTCATTGGCGGTCGCCTTG
>JASFOS010000216.1:0-3665 GCA_050116415.1 Thioalkalispiraceae bacterium | reverse complement strand
TAACGACGTTCGATATCGACCCATGGATCATCGCCAACCTGTTTCAGGCCTAATGAAACACGCATACGTTCCTTGTCAAACTTCAGAACGCGTACTTCAATTTCATCACCCACTTCAACGATTTCGCTGGGGTGTTTGACACGTTTCCAGGCCATATCGGTGATATGCAACAGGCCGTCCAGGCCGCCCAGGTCGACGAAAGCACCGTAATCGGTCAGGTTCTTGACGACACCTTTTACCATTGCGCCTTCTTCCATGCTTTCCAGCAGTTGATCGCGATCCGCGCTACCTTCTGCTTCTACAACCGCACGACGTGATACCACCACGTTGTTGCGACGGCGATCCAGTTTGATCACCTTGAATTCAAGTTCTTTACCTTCCAGGTAACTTGTATCACGTACCGGACGTACATCAACCAGGGAACCGGGCAGGAATGCACGGATATCATTCAGATCAACAGTGAAACCACCTTTAACCTTATCAGTAATAACACCGGTTACAGTTTCGCCAGCTTCGTGTGCCGCTTCAAGTCGAGTCCAGGTTTCAGCGCGTTTGGCTTTATCACGAGACAGGATAGTTTCACCGAAACCATTTTCGATACTATCCAGCGCTACTTCGACAGCGTCGCCAACAGAGACAGACACTTCACCATTTTCATCAAGGAACTGGCTGGCAGGAATAACACCTTCAGATTTCAGACCAGCATTAACAACGACAAAATCGTCATTAACCTGTACAACGGTACCGGTAACAATAGAGCCGGGTTGGAATTGGGTTTTATTTAAACTTTCTTCAAAAAGTTCAGCAAAGCTTTCGCTCATAATTAAAAATCGCCTGGGGTCGAGAATGACCCAGTTAACCGCAGGTAGAGCCGCGGGGTTAGTTAAACACAGTTCGACTACGGGGGTAGCGAACACTCCTGTTAATATTCAGTTGTCAGCGCCAAAACCTTGCTCGCATAGCTGCAGTACTTTCGCCGTCACCTCTTCAATACTCAGTTCAGAGGTATCCAGCACTACCGCGTCATCTGCCGGTTTCAGTGGAGACACCGTTCTTTTTGCGTCACGTTCATCACGTTCCGCGATCTCCGCTTGGAGGTCGGCAAGATTAGCACTAATTCCCTTTTCTTTCAACTGTTTATAGCGCCTTTGTGCCCGCTCCTCGGCACTGGCGGTAAGAAATATCTTCACCCTGGCGTGGGGGAAAACCACGGTGCCCATATCGCGGCCATCCGCTACCAGGCCGGGTGGCTGGGCAAAATCGCGCTGTCGCTGCAACAGTGCGACCCGCACTTCAGGTATCGCCGCCACCTTGGAGGCATTGTTACCCGCCGTTTCGGTGCGAATATCATCGGTCACCACCTCACCCTCAAGCAATACCTCGGTCTCACCCGCCTGCTCGGGGATGGAAAAAACCACGTCGAGGTTCTCGGCATAGGTCCTCAGTGCCTCGATATCGTCCAGTGCAATGCCGCGGCGCTGTGCCCCCAGCGCCACTAGGCGGTACAGGGCACCACTATCGAGCATGTGCCAGCCCAGCTGTTGGGCCACCTGGCGACAGATGGTGCCTTTCCCGGAGCCTGAGGGGCCATCCACGGCCAGCACCGGGATTGCGTTGTTATCTATAGTGTTCATTTGTTGATAATCCCGCTACCTACCGAGGCAGCCAGCCTGGCAAACCCCGGAAACGAGGTGTCCACGTTGGCACAATCGGTGATCGTAATCGTGCCGGCCGCGCGCAAGCCGGCCATGGTAAAGGACATGGCGATACGGTGATCACCATGACTATCGACCGTACCACTACCAAACACCTCGGAAACATCGCCTTTCCCCTTGATCACGATACCGTCTTCCGTGGGTTGGGCGTCGATGCCAAGGATTTGCAGGCCATCGGCCATGACCTGGATACGATCACTTTCCTTGACGCGTAACTCACGCGCACCGGTCAGCACCGTCTCGCCGTCGGCACAGGCGGCCGCCACGAAAATCGCCGGGAATTCATCAATGGCCAGTGGCACCTGGTCTTCAGGAATCTGAATGCCTCTGAGCCTGGCACTGCGCACCCGGATATCGGCCACCGGCTCGCCACCGATAACCTGCTCGTTGCTCACCGTAATGTCAGCCCCCATCAGGCGCAAAATCGTGATGACACCGTCCCGGGTCGGGTTCATACCCACATGCTGCAGGGTCAAATCCGAGCCTTCCGCGATGCTTGCGCCGACCAGGAAAAAGGCCGCCGATGAAATATCTGCCGGCACGTCGATTTTCGTGGCGGTCAGCTTGCCACCACCTGTGACACAGACAGTACTGCCATCACGCTCGACCGGGTAACCAAAGCCTTGCAACATGCGCTCGGTATGATCACGGGTGGGTGCCGGTTCCGTGACGCAGGTCTGCCCCTCGGCATACAGGCCAGCCAGTAATAAACAGGATTTCACCTGAGCACTGGCCACGGGCATGGTGTAATGAAAACCCTTCAAGGGCTGTGCACCCTTGATGTTCAATGGTGGTGTGCCCGCCTCGGTGGTTTGCACCTGGGCCCCCATTTGCGCGAGCGGGTCGGTGACGCGGCGCATGGGACGGGTACTGAGGGATTTATCCCCGGTTAACTCGCAGTCAAAGGCCTGAGCTGCCAGTAAACCGGCCAGTAAACGTATCGAGGTGCCCGAGTTGCCGACATCCAGTGCTGCTTTGGGAGGCTTGAGACCATGCATGCCAACGCCTTCAATCGTGACTTTTCCCGCCGTGGGTCCCTGGATGGAAACACCCATGGCACGAAACGCGTTCAGCGTGGCAAGGTTATCTTCACCTTCCAGAAAACCGCTGATTTCCGTGGTGCCCTCTGCCAGTGAACCCAGCATGATACTGCGATGTGAAATGGATTTATCTCCCGGCACGCGGATCGTGCCGCTTAGCTTTCCACCGGGTGATATATTAAAAATAACGTCTGAGCCGCTCATATTTCTCTCTTCATCGTATCCTCCCCTTTAAGGGGAGGGACAGGGAGGGGTGATAGTTTATCCCCTCATCCTGACCTCCCTCCCGGGTAGGAGGCATTCAGTCAGTCAATTTATTCGTCATTGTAAGGGAGCTTGTAACAGCTCTGGATTCCGGACAAACCTTCGGTTTTCCGGAATGACGTGAGTGCATGTTCCATCTATCCTCGTTTCACCAGGACAGCACTTTCAATATAAGTCCGTCATATCGACGAGAACATATACAGTCTATCCTTCCGTCATTCCGGCGCAGGCCGGAATCCATTCTCATTTCAATTTTCAAAATTCTTCTCGCAATGACTCGATTAGTCATTACAAAATTTGTCCCGCGCCTGCTTGGCACGGGTAAAAGTATCCTTGATGAAAGCACTGTCGCCATTACGTACCGCGTCGGCCAACTGGCGCAGTTCGTCACTGAATTTTTCCAGCACAGGTACCAGGGCTTCATGGTTGGCCAAGCAGATGTCGTGCCACATGTTTGGGTCGCTGGAGGCAATACGGGTGAAATCCCTGAAGCCCCCGGCAGCAAAATCAAAAATTTCCCGGCTGTCATCCATGCGCGCCAGCACATCCACCAGCGTATAGGCCAGCATGTGTGGCAAGTGGCTGGTGGCCGCCAGTATCTCGTCATGGTGGGCCGGTTTCATCTCCACCACCTCGGCACCGCAGG
>JASFOS010000215.1:0-3685 GCA_050116415.1 Thioalkalispiraceae bacterium | reverse complement strand
TTGTAGTGCCGGGTCAGCCTTGATCTGCCGGGTGGCCTCCCAGCCATCCATTACCGGCAGGCTCATGTCCATTAACACCAGGTCAGGCTGCACCGATTGCGTGATATTGAGCCCCTGTTGGCCATCGCTAGCCACCAGCACCTCGAAGCCACGGCGTGTTAAGCGTCGTGACAACATGTCACTGTTCATTTCGTTATCTTCAACAATCAGTATTTTTTTCATTATTGCGTCATTACTTTTTCAGAACTGTTTTTAACCTGGCTGGCCCTTAAACACAGGGTGATGGCTTTCTTGAGTTTCTTGCGGTTGATCGGTTTGATAACAAACCCGTCGGCCCCCAGTGAATCCGCCATTGCATAGTTATCGACTACGGTCATCATGATCACCGGAATCCTGCCCAACTCAGCATCGTGTTTAATGTTTTTGAGAATAGCCCATCCGTCAATCTCGGGCATCATTACATCCAGCAGGATTGCATCTGGCAACCCTTCCCGGGTGGCATCAATTGCCTTGCTGGCATCGTTGACCACGCTGACTTCGAAACCATCCGACGTCAAGGTACGCGTCACCAGGTCCGAAACCGCGACATCATCATCGATCACCAGGATCTTGCTCACCTTGCTGCGCCGCTCATCGGGGATGTTATCGTTGTTACTCAAACGAACATTCTCGGCTGACACCATATGCTGCGAAGCCACTGATTCACGTCCGGTCGCCAACGAGGAGCGTACCGGCAACATGATGGAAAAGGTTGAACCAATACTGGGTTCACTTCTCACCATAATTTCACCGCCCAGCATTTCGCAAAAGCGTTTACTGATGGTAAGGCCCAGGCCGGTGCCACCGAACTCCTTGGTGGTTGATAAATCAGCCTGCTTGAAAGCTTCAAAGATTTTCTGGATTTGCTCATCATGCATGCCAACCCCGGTATCCTTGACATTGAAGATAACCATTCCCTGGTCATCGTTCTTATAGTTGACCTCAAGCCTGATCACGCCATTTTTTGTAAACTTGCAGGCGTTGCTTAACAAGTTTAATAACACCTGGCGTACACGCGTCAGGTCGGTAAACATTTCATCGATATCTTCCGCGATAGAAACCTTTATGGTATTACCCTGCTTGTCCGCCAGCGGCTTGGCGGTTTCAACCACATCGTTAACTGCACTGGCAACATCGATATTTTCCAGGTGCAGTTCCATACGCCCTGCTTCGATCTTGGATAAATCAAGAATATCGTTGATCACGGCCAGCAAGTGGGCGCCGGCATTCTTGATCTTGTTGAGGTCACTGGCATCCGAGTCCCGGCCTTCGAATGTCATTTCGTCTGCCATCATTTCACTATATCCGATTATGGCATTCAGCGGGGTGCGCAACTCGTGACTCATATTGGCCAGGAAAGCACTCTTTGCCTTACTGGCATCAAGTGCCAGGTCACGTGCCAGTGTCAGTTCCCTGGCGTACGCATCCAGATCTTCATTGATATTTTCAATCTCGTGTAAATAGCCTTCACGCTCCCTGGCCTGTTTCTTGATAACCTTATCCGCATGCCGTACCACGATAAACAATGTCAGGTAAACAATTGCCAGGATAGCGCCAAGCACCAACATGAAAGTCAACTGGCTGTTTTGCATATCCTGGTAGGAATCCGAGATATCGCTGTAGATTTCAAACACACCCTGTACATGATCATTACCAGGCTGGCTGATCGGTAAATAGCTTTCCAGTATGTGGCGATCAAATATCGTACCGTTGGTTGTTTTAATTTGTTCCTGGTGACCAAGCCTGGTAAGTACCAGGCGTTTGCTGGCAGCAGCGTTCGTAAAATAAGTGTTATTATCAATCTCGCCGATACGTTCATGGTCAGTCGCATAGATAATGCGACCGTTGTTATTATAAATTTTCACTTTCAGTACGTTGGTGTTCTTCAACAATAGCTTGATGGGGTTCTCCAGCGCACGTACAGAATAATTTTTATCCCGCTCGCTGAACGCTTTATTTTCCGGCACCATGTTTATTACACCTTCAACCTCGGACCAGATGGCATTGGAGATAGCCTGTGCCAGGACCAGGTTATAACGTTCACCCTGTTTTTTTAATTCATCGATCGCAATAACACGGAACATCCAGCCAAGCAGTACCGCGGCGAGGATAATGACAATGGAGCTACCAAGAGAAAATCTTTTTATAAGGTTAAAACGACGTTGTTCCATCAGCTTCCCTGTTGATGTTATTCATCCTGAAAACGTTTACTGATATCGATGAAGGTCTGCTCACACCTGAGAAAGGCCTCAACGATATCGGGATCGAAGTGCTGGCCACGTCCTTCCAGGATTATGCCTTTGCTCTTGTCATGACTAAATGCTTCTTTGTAGCAACGTGAAGAGGTGAGCGCATCATAGACATCAGCCAGCGCGAGAATACGGGCCGACAAGGGTATATCCTCGCCCTTCCTGCCACGCGGATAACCACTGCCATCCCATTTTTCATGATGGTTCTCTGCAATCTCGATACCCATGCGAATAAAGCCATTACCGGGATGCTTCTCATCGATAGCACGCAGTGTCTCACCACCAATGGTGGTATGGGTTTTCATGATTTCCCATTCATCACCATCCAGCTTGCCGGGCTTGGAAAGGATGCGATCAGGCACACCGACTTTCCCAATGTCATGTAATGGGCTCGCGGTGTAGATACAGTCGATATAACTGTCCGTGATATAGTCCCGGTATTTCTCAGTCAGCGACAGATCGCGCGCCAGTACCTGGCAATACATACGCATCCGTTCAAGATGCGCCCCGGTTTCCGGATCCTTTGACTCTGCCAGCTTGGAAGTGGCGAAAATAGTGGAAAGCTGGCTTTGCGCAATTTGATCGATTTGTTCCTGCAACCGGGCTTCCAGGTTATGGGTATAGGCCTGCTCCTGGTCGTGTATCTGTTTCTTGTCCAGGCAAGCGGATACCCGCGCCATCAACAACACCGGGTTGAAGGGCTTGGACAGGTAGTCCTCCGCCCCCATTTCAATGCAGCGGGCGACACTGTTTACTTCATCCAGCGCGGTGATCATTATCACCGGAATATGATGTAAGCGGGGATCGGACTTGACCTTCTGCAAGACCTCGAAACCATCCATGCGCGGCATCATAATATCCAGCAGGATCAGGTCAATCTCGTGCTGCTGCAACTGCTCCAGCGCATCGTAGCCATCGACGGCACAATGCAGATTGTAATCATGGCGCTGCAGGCGCTTGTAGAGAATTTCGCGATTCATCTCGTTGTCATCAACGATCAGAATCGTCGCCGCCGCTGGATTCTCTCCCTTAAGCTGAGGTTCGCTCATCGTAGCTACTCTGTGCTAATTTAACCGGGAATAACGGGTACATTACGGGCTCCATTGTATATACACGTGAATTCCATTTATTCATGTAAAATATCGACTTAGCGGGTGCATTCTTTAGTAAATTTCATGATTTATTGAATAATGCCTGCTTTTTTATACGGATTTAGGCGGGACAAAACTTCCATGTTTCTAGATGAATTGACACTATTGCAAAAAATCGCTGTCTCGGCGCTGCCCATTTTATTCGCCGTGGTACTGCATGAGGTCGCGCACGGCTGGGTCGCGCGCTATTGCGGGGACAATACTGCCTGGCAACAGGGTCGCCTGAGCCTCAACCCGCTATCCCAT
>JASFOS010000214.1:0-3698 GCA_050116415.1 Thioalkalispiraceae bacterium | reverse complement strand
ACACCGGGCAGGCCTTGATGGCGGCATTGAGCATACCGGGCAACTGCAGATCCGCACCGTATATTTGTTTACCGTTGAGTTTGTCGTCGGTATCCAGGCGCTGGACCGGCTTGCCAATGAGCTGCCAGTCTTTGGGATCTTTCAATTCAACATGCTGAGGGGGAAACAATTCGGCAGCCAGCGCGGCTACCTTGCCATAAGTGGTGGTGCGTCCACTGGGTACATGGGTGATCACGCTGTCGGCCACCTCGCATTCTGCCATCGGCACACCCCAGGTTTCCGCCGCCGCCTCGACTAGCATATGTCTCGCCACGGCTCCCCCCTTGCGCACATACTGGTGGCTGCCACGGATCCCCTGGCTGCCACCGGTGGAGAAACTGCGCCATACCTTGTCGCGCGCCAGGTTTTCACCGGGCGTGGGATACTCGGTAGTGACCTTCGACCAGTCGCATTCCAGTTCCTCCGCCACCAGCTGTGCCAGGCCGGTCAGGGTGCCCTGCCCCATTTCGGAACGCGCGATACGAATGATCACGGTATCGTCCGGCTTAATCACCACCCAGGCATTGACTTCCGGGACCGGCGTACTTTGCTCCTCTGTCTTCATCTCGCTATTCGAAGCAACAACATCAGAAGAATTTTCACTGCAACCAGTCAGGTATAAGCCGAGCGAAAAACCAGCCCCGGCCCCGACAACCTGGGTGCTGCGAATCAGGAATTCACGGCGCGAAACATTGATCCGTTCTTTGCTCATCATGCCCCTCCACGCTTGCTGGAACTTTTATTGATGCGTGCGGCCAGGTGAATACCTTGCCGTACCCGGTTAAAAGTGCCACAACGGCAGATGTTGGTCATCCTGGCATCGATGTCGGCATCACTGGGATCGGGCGTATTATTCAACAGCGCCGCGGCGGCCATGATCATGCCCGGCTGGCAGTAACCGCACTGTGGCACATCCAGTTGTTTCCAGGCTTGCTGTAACGGATGACTATTATCAGCCGACAAGCCTTCGATGGTGACAATGTCCCGGGAGGCATCAAGTGAAGACACCGGCACAACACATGAGCGTACTGCCTCACCATCGATATGTACCGTACAGGCACCACAGGTACCGATACCGCAGCTGTACTTGGTACCGGTCAGCCCGAGTTGCTCGCGCAGCACCCAAAGCAAGGGGGTAGAGCCATCGATATCGATGTCGACAAGTTTTCCGTTAATTTTTAGTTTTGTCATGAGCACACCTCCGAAAAACCTTACCGCAGTCTAACCCTGCTGTTGGGCTAACTCAATGCAGCTTAAACCATACTTTTTGTGCAAGGTACGCCTTGACAATACTTCCACTAAGCATGGCCAACCTGGAACGGGTGTTTAACGGTTATTTTAGTCCGCTATCGGCTTCCTGCTGTAATACACCAGCTATTATAGTACGTAGGAGGAGATAACATTGTCACCTTCCGGCTCTTTATGGCAGCTTAATATATTATGCAAGAGACAATTCATACTTTAACCTACGCCGTGCGTCCCCGCGTTGTATTGAAGTACAGCGGCCAACTGAGCCTGATGTTGTCCCTGTTAACACTGGTTCCATTGGCGGTTGCGTTGTTCAATACCGAATGGTTGCTGGCACAACGTTATGCGCTCATATGTGGCGTTTTGTTGATCGCGGGTATTACGCTTGCGCGGTTACCCACGCCAACCCGCATACAGGGCAATGAAGCACTCAGCATAACCGCGTTAGCTTTTATCATTTCTCCCTTGCTGATGTCCTGGCCAATGATGGCAGCGGACATCGCGTTCATCGACGCCTGGTTCGAGGCCCTTTCCGGCGTGACCACCACCGGCTTATCGGCACTCGGCTCGGTTGAACAACGTTCTGCAACATTCCTCTTCTCGCGTGCCTGGATGCAATGGTACGGCGGACTGGGTATCGTGATTCTATCTGTCGCACTCCTCATGGGGCACCATGCTGCGACAAGTCGACTGGTAGAACCGGTCGAAAGCGGGGAAAGGTTTGTTTCCACGGCACGCTCACATGCCCGACACAGCCTGCTTGTTTACCTGGGCCTGACCCTGTTGGGACTGGCGCTGGTGTGGCCATTGTCCGGCAACGGCTTTGATGCCTTATTGCATGTGTTGTCCGCGGTCTCAACCGGCGGCTTTTCCAGTTACGATAACAGCCTGGCGCAGTTTGGACCCGATGTTGCTATCGCCATCATGGTGATTGCTTTTTTAAGCGCGGTCTCGTTACCGCTTTACTGGCGGGTTATTCATGCAGGCTGGCTTGCTGGCGTGCGGAATTTTCTTGGCGATATAGAACTGCGCGCCCTTTTTATCGCCTGCCTGATTGCCGGAATTTTACTGAGTCTACTCGCCTGGTTTAATCATGCAGAGACACCCTGGTACCACGGCCTGTTGATGGGCTTGTCCGCACAAACTACGACCGGTTATACCACCATGCAGGTTGCCGAACTGGACCCGGTATCGAAACTGGTGATGATCCTGTCCATGCTGATAGGCGGCAGCGTGGGATCATCTGCCGGTGGTTTCAAGTTATTAAGGTTATTGATTTTTCTGCGTATGTTGCAAATCTTCATCAGTCGTGCCGCGATGCCGCCACATGCCGTGTCGTCAACCCTACTGGCCGGCCAGAAACTCGATGACGACGACATCCAGCGTGCCTTACAGTTGATCCTGCTTTTTATCGCTGTGGTCTTTCTCTCCTGGCTGCCGTTTGTGGCACTTGGTTACGATCCACTTGATGCCTTGTTCGAGGTGGTGTCAGCCTGCGGTACAGTCGGTCTGAGTACCGGGATCACCCGCCCGGAACTGGAGCCTGCACTCAAGGCGATACTGTGTTTTGATATGCTGGCCGGGCGACTGGAAATCATTGCCTTGCTGGTTGTATTGTATCCACGTAACTGGATTGGTCGACGCGAGGAAATCCTATGAGGGCTGTATTTATCGGGGCGGTCGAGCTCACATGTATAACAGCGCGCAAGCTACTGGCTAGCGGGTTTGAAGTGGTCATTGTCGAACAGGACAAGGCGCGCATCGAGGAATTAAGCGTCGACCTGGGGGCCGGCTTTATTCACGGCGATGGCAGTAAACCGGCAATTCTGCGTGAAGCTAACCCGACGGCAACCGATTTCCTGTTCTGCCTCTCCGCTAATGATCAATACAATATTATCGCCAGCCTGGTAGGCCGCTCACTGGGCTATAAACGCGTGATAACCCGTATCGAGGACCCCTCGTACGAACATATCTGTATTGAACTTGGCCTGGATGACATTATTGTCCCGGATTACACCATGGCGCGTTACCTGGCAGACATGTGCGCCGGGCAGAACCCACTGGAAGTTTCCGCGATGATTAAAGGCGATGCGCGGGTATTTTCATTCATCGCCAGTGAACAAGATGAAGGGAAGATATCCGAGCTGGAACTGCCACAGGGAAGCCAGATAATGTTCTGGTATCGCAATGAGAAATTTATCCTGCCAGAACCTGACAGCAAGTTGTCACAAGGTGACGAGGTTGTAGTGATCGCCCATCTTGATGCACTACCCGAACTGAATGAACGTTGGCGCCACTCGGCCAATGAAAGGGTAATCTAATAATCGACGCTGCACTATATCAATGAAACTCGTTTACATTGCATTCATCCTGTCAACCGGAATGCTGATCGCATGCTCATCAAACCCGCA
>JASFOS010000213.1:0-3712 GCA_050116415.1 Thioalkalispiraceae bacterium | reverse complement strand
AACATGGATTCTGCTTGCAGCAGGATTATGCCATGCCTGCCAATAATCGCATATTATGCTGGCGCAAGCGTTGAACAGATACTGAAGGGGGCGACTAGTTTCTTCTCAGCTTGTCGGATACCGCAATCGGTGTCGGGTAACGTAACACGATGAAGTAGGACGAAACGATGAATGTCACCAGGGTGCTGACCTGGATCAGGTAAGACGCCTGGGTACCAATCACCTGCAGCTCGAGAGCCAATACGGCAATAAATAACGAGAATTCACTGATCTGACCCAAACGCACACCCACCTCCATGGAGCGCTGTGGTGTTTCGCCATAACGGGTTAACAGGAACCTGAAGCAGTAAGGCTTGATCAGCATCATCAGGCCTGCGAGTACCAGCCCGGGTAGCAAGACTTTTTCGATAATGCCCAGATCAAAGCTGGCGCCCAGTGCAAAGAAAAAGATCACCAGGAAGAAATCACGTAAAGGTTTGAGACTTTCAGCAATAAACAGTGAAATCGGGTTGGTTGCCAGCACGATGCCGGCGATAAATGCACCAATTTCAGCCGACAAGCCTATCAGGTAACCGAGCTGTGCCATGCTCAGGCACCAACCGATCGCCATCAGGAAGATATATTCATGGATCTTGTCAAAGCGCCGTATCAGTTTAATGAGTACAAAGCGCTCAAACAGGTAGGCAAACAGGATTATGGCGGCCAGTGACACCAGCATCTTTACAATTTCGTAAATTGGCAGGGTGTCCTCCCACTGGGCGGGAAGAATAAGCAAAATAAGGATCGCCAGTACGTCCTGTAACAGCAGAATACTGATAATAATCTCACCGGTATGCTGGTGGTGAAGGACGGTGGTCGGTAATAGCTTCAGACCAATAATGGTACTGGAAAACATCATCGCGGCACCGATCAATATTGACTCTATCAGGCTAAAGCCAAACAGCCAGGCAATCAGGCTACCCGCGCTGATAAATAACAGCGAACTGAGTGCCGTAATCACGGTGGTTTGTTTCAGCAATACCGCGAGCTTTTGTGGTGGCAGGTTGATGCCGAGCAGGAACAACAGAAACACAATGCCGATGTGGGAAATATCCTTGATCAGGTTGGGATCAGAGACCAGGTTAAATACCGAAGGACCGAGTAAAATACCCAGTATAATATATACCACCAGTAGGGAAAGACGCGCATACAGGGCGATGGTTGACAGTACCGCCGCACCGGCAAAAATCAGGAAGATATAAAAAAATATATTGTCGTGAGACACCTGGAAGCAGACCTTTGCCGTATGCGCAGTCTATAAAATAAACTATCATGCGCTAATTAACAACTGATACAACTAATCCTATGAATACCGAACTGGTTTTACTCATCTTGCTGCTGGCAGTTATTGCCTACTGGCTGAATGCCATACGCTGCAAGGAAATCGCCCGTGAGGCAGGTAAAAATGCCTGTGATAAATACCACGTTCATTTTCTCGACGATACGGTGGTCATGAAAAAAATACGCCTATTGCGCAACCCGCAAGGCCGTTTGTCTTTTTATCGTGAATATGACTTTGAATTTACCAGTGATGGTGATGTGCGCCATACGGCATGTTTAACCATGTTGGCGGGAAAAATACAGACTATTGACATGGGGGTATATCGCAACACCGACATCAATTAGTCCTGGTCAGCTTTCAGGCTATTGCCTTGATATGTGTTGAAATATTATTGCCATTTTCAAGGCCGCTGGTGTTGAATTTTAAATCGTTGCTACTGGTCGAAATGGAGGCCCGGTAAAGTTCTTCATTAAACATATAAATTGAGTAAGTCGTTTCATGGCCCACCAGGTTTCGCTGGGCAGCATGCGCGGCAAGCTGGCTGGTTTTGATGGAAAGGCTGGTTTCACCAATCGTGTCACCAATGAGGATTCGGCAACCCGATTTTTCTGTATGTTGAAGAAGGTTCAGGGTGCGTATGATACCACCAGCGCGCGGAACTCTCAGGTTAAGTATGAAGTTGTCGTTGTTTTCCAGCCAGAGTTGGCTGTTATGCGAGACCAGGCAGCTTTCGTCAATCACGATATGACTATTAAGCATACTGGCCAGTTTAACATAGCTATCAGGATTGTCGTCGTTCAGAGCATTTTCGACATAGTCGGGCTGGACCGGCAAACTGTTGATGTATTTGGCCACAGCGTCTGCCGAGTCCCACAAGTTGTTGGCATTAAAACCCAGGTACCTGGTTTCGATATTGGATAAAAAATTCAACTTGAGACTATCAGGTGTCAGGTGACCATCCAGTTCCATTTTATAACCATCAGGCTTGTGATGATCATACAATGACAGTTGTAGCATAAATTTTTCAAGGCGGGTTTTTCTCAGTATCGCAATCTCTTTAATGTGACGACGACCGGTTATACCTAGCATTGTTGCAACATCTGTTTTCTGGTGCTTGGCCAGGACTTCCAGGATTGCTGATTCAATCGCACAGAACAGTTCAGGCATGCTATCGATAAGGTTTTTATGTTCAGCTATCCATTTGAACAGGTGATCAAGACTATGAATAGTATCGAGCCATTGCTCACGGAACTGGTTAACGAAATTGATTGCGGATTCTATCGAGCTTACTTTTGATAACGGGTTGAGGCAGAATTCACCAAAGCCATTGCTACCATCGGCAGTCTGAACATTGACCCAGAATATCCGGGGTGTATTTTTATCATCCTTGGCAGGACTGAAGGCAACATGATAGGGAATAGATAATTCATAGATAGTTAAAAATTTTAACTCGAATATCATGGAATCCATCCCGGTTTCATTATTCTTTAATGTTATAAATAGATCTGCCAGTGTTCCGTGTGTACTTTAAGAGCAGATGTATTATTTCAGTATATGCTCAAATCATACTACTTTTATAACATTTTTGTCACAACAATCTAAAAAACATTAATTTAGCAGGAGAATTTTCTGCAAGGCATGTGGAGTGCGCTAAATGGTGAAATTTTCACCAGTTCCTGGTTCAGGTTGCAATCACGATACGCAAAGCATCCAGGCGGATGGTAGCTTCATCCAGTACCTTGTTCAGTGCAAACCATTGTTGTTTAAAGAAGTTGATTTCGTCATCACGGATATTCGGGTTGACGTGTCTAAGCGCTTCCAGGCGGTTTATTTCTTTTTCCAGGGTTTGACGAGTCTGTTGATGTGCGCCAAGCAATACTTCGGGAGCTTGTAGTTGTGCAAAATGGGTACTCTGCGCCAGTATGGTGCGAATTAAGGCTGAGTGAGTGCGAATAATCGTTTTAGCGGTTTCATGGGGAATTTCCTGGTGGGTTTGTTGAATAGTCGCATAGTCCAGTTGCTTGCTGTGATCGTTACCCTGTGTATCCAGCAGGGTGCGTATCAGGGTAGGGGGTAGGTACCGTTTTGCCTGTATTTCATGAGTACTGGCCGTATCCATTACATACAGGCATTCCAGTAGTAAACTGCCTGGTTGTAGTTTCGGGTATTTGACCGTAGCAAAACTGCTATTGCCCGTTTCATTACTCAACACCATATCAATCGCCCCACTGATGAGTGGGTGTTCCCATGTCATGAATTGCATGTCTTCGTGGCTAAGCGCAGTATCACGGTCGTAGGTAATCGTCATCCCGTCATCAGGTAAGCCCGGGAAACTATGGGTCTGCATGTGGTCACCCGGTTGAATCACCAGGCTGTTGCTGGAATGTATCT
>JASFOS010000212.1:0-3741 GCA_050116415.1 Thioalkalispiraceae bacterium | reverse complement strand
TGATCATGATTTAACCTCGTTCTGAATAATTTCAGCATGCTCGGCCAGGGCAATGGACTGTAGTTTGCGCATCTCGGTTAACTCAGTTTGGGTATAGAGTAGTCGCGCGGGTGGGGATTCACCTTTATCGCAGGCCTGCTTGAGTTCATCCAGCATTTCAAAGAATTCCTGCTGACTGATATCGCGACCACCCAGACCACCGATAAAACTGGCCAGTGCCGCAGGTGCATCCGGCATACCGTACAGTGCGGTGGCGAATTCGCTATGCAGGACACCGCCCATCCCCATGGAAATGTTTTGATCAATGACGGCCACGCCACGCCGCCCTTTTAACAATGCCCGTATCCGCTCACGCGGGAAAGGACGGAATAATCGCAAGCGAGCCAGTCCCACTTTCCAGCCTGCCTGGCGCAGGCTGTTCACCGCATCACGGGCCTTGGTGGAGAAGGAGCCGATCATGACAAACACGTACTCGGCATCCTCCATTTGATAGTTGTCGATCATGTCATGTCGACGGCCAAAGCTGGCGGCAAATTCATCAGCAATCTCATCGTACACATCCAGTGCGCGTTGAACGGCCAGGTGTTCTTCATAACGAAAATAGGAATAGGGCCCGCCACCGAGCACCGCCATGGCCTGGCTTAACGGGGCACTGCCTTTAAACTGCAGGTTTTGCGGATCAAACTCACCGACAAACGCCGCGGCCTTTTCGGCATCCGGTAAATCAACCGGTTCACGGGTAAAGGAAAGATAGAATCCATCCAGGTTAACAATGGCGGGCATCCGGACATCTTTATGTTCGGCCAGTCGATACGCGATCAACACGCTGTCAGTGATTTCCTGGCAGGTGGCACAGTGGATTTGTATGAAACCGCTGTCACGTGCCGCCATGATGTCATTGTGATCCGATTCCAGGGTAATGGGTGCTGATAATCCACGTGATACGTTGATCATCACAAAGGGTACACGCCAGCCCGCCACGGTATAGAGCATTTCCATGCCATACAGCAGGCCCTGGCTGGAAGTGGCGGTGAACACACGTACCCCGGAAGAGGCGGCGCTGCCTGCCGCGGTGATCATGGAATGTTCTGACTCCATGGTCACCATGCGCCCATCCATCTCGCCATTATCGGTCCAGATGGAAAGGTCTTCGATAATCTCGGTTTGTGGAGTAATGGGGAAAGCGGGAATATAGTCGACCCTGGCCAGCCGGGCCCCCCACGCGGCGGCGCCGTTACCGGTTAACAACTTGCGCGTCATGAACTCACCTCGCTTTCCTGTTCCCTGGCCAGGTACTCGGGGATAGCCTCGATGGCATGCGGGGGACATTGTGCCACGCAGACCAGGCAGCCCTTGCAATGGTCGTAATCGATATCCGGTTTACCATCTTCACGCACATTGATGGCACCATCCGGGCAATAGGTACTGCACACCCACCAGCAGCCACTGCATTTTTCATAGTTGATGACCGGGCGCATGGTGCGCCAAAGGCCGGTACGTACTTCAACACTGGTGGCACCGGCATGAATCGCCGGTGCCGAAACACTGGCTTGTTCAAACGGCAGTTCGACCCATTGTGGTTTGATGTAATCCTTCGCCGAGGGCAAGCCACTTTGTTTGACGACGCCGGCGTGTTCACGCATGGCATCATAAGCCGCCGAGGCGATATCCGTATTCTGTTTGACAATAGCTTCGCCCAGGTGCCCCAGTTCTTCGTTCAAGGCATTGATGAACGTGTCCTTGGCAATCACCCCGGTGAGTGCCGCGGCAGCGGCGGCGCAGCGGCTGCCGATAAAGGGTAACGCTGCACGATCTTCCACGTCTTCCCGGGCCGGCAAGATAAGAATAGTGGCTTTGGTATTCAAGCGTTGTTGCCAGGTAGTGCCCGTTTCATGACTGTTGATGAGTATCACGGTATGCTCATCGACGCCATGCGTGACCCCTGCCGCCGGCATACCCACCAGCGTGTCATCGGCAACGATCACAAGGTCCGGGTGACTGATAATGCCACGCTCGTTGACCGGTGACTTGTCGGCGCGTACATAGGCAAAAATCGGTGCGCCGCGACGCTCGGCCCCGTACCGGGGTGCATCCTGGACCTCGTAGCCTTCCATGAAAAACGCGGTACCGAGAATCCGGCTCGCGGTTTTCATTCCCTGTCCACCTCGACCATGAAAGCGAATTCGATACATAGTAAAAAATACCGTTAAAAAATTGTCCAGCGACGGAAACTCATCGCCTTGTTGACCCGTTTACGCGCCATCTGTAGCGAGGCATCACGCGGTAGAATCTGGTCGCGTTGCGCTGTATCCAGTACCTCGCGAGTATTACGGCGCAGTTTTTCTTCAATCGCGGCAAACGCTGCTGATTGGCTGGCACCCTGGTATTCCATCGCCGCGCAGATCACGCCACCGGCATTGGCGATAAAATCAGGTACGCAGAGAATACCTTTGCGGTGCATGATTTTTTCTGCTTCGTAGGTAACCGGGATATTGGCGCCTTCTACCAACATCCGGGTATTGAGGCGATGAACATTGTCTTCGTTAATCACGTCAGGACGGGCTGCCGGGATCCAGATGTCACACTCGATATCGATAATGGCATCACAATCACGAACTTCGCCATCAGGATAATCGATGACGCTTTTGCCTTCGTCTTTCAGCGCGATTAAGCTGGCGACATCGAGACCGTGCGGGTTGTAAATGGTGCCTTGCGAGTCGGATACGGCAACCGGGATCGCGCCATCCTGGCTTAAAAAATGGGTCACATGCTTACCTACCGCGCCAAAGCCCTGTACCACGAAGCGTGCCCCCTTGATATCCAGCTTGCAGAATTGCTGGGCCACGTCAGCGACATGGCTCAGGCCCCAGCCGGTCGCGCCGATTTCATCCAGCGGGATCCCTCCCACTTCTCGGGGTAATGCCACCACCCGGTCGATTTCATCCTTGACCCAGGCCATGCATTCCTCATCGGTACCCATATCGGGGGCGAAAATATATTGCTCTACCTCGCGTAACGCGCAGGCCAGTCCGCGGATCAGGGTTTCTTTCTGTGGCTTCGGCATTTTCGGATCACCGATCAGTACCGCTTTACCGCCTCCATGTGGCAGACCCGCAGCAGCGTTCTTGAAGGTCATGGCGCGGGCCAGTCGGGCACACTCCTCGGTGGTCACATCAGCTGCCATGCGCACCCCGCCGATGGAAGGCCCCTTGGCCACGTTATCGACTACCAGCACGCCTTTGAGTCCAATCGATGGTTCATGAACATGTATCACTTTTAACGGGCCCAGCTCATCAGCAAGCGAGAAAACATCAGTCATTTTTTTTCCTTTTTTATTATATTAATAGGCACTTAACTAACTATAGTTCAAATAAGGCGTAACATATTCTCCATCGGGACAAGTTTAGAGTTCGTTGATCCCGGTCAATGTTTAGTGCCCGAATATGGCGAATAGTAGAGACAATTTATGAACGACAAGACGCAATGGGAACACTTTCATCACGTTGCCGATATTGGTATACGTGGGTATGGTGCAACAGTGGCAGAAGCATTTTCACAGGCCGCTATTGCCATGACAGCAGTGATCACTGAACCGCAGCTGGTCAACAAGGAAGACTGTATCAGCCTGGAGTGTGACGCTGAAGATCGGGAATACCTGTTTGTCGACTGGTTGAATGCGCTGGTTTACGAGATGGCGACCCGCCATATGTTATTCAGCCAGTTTGATGTGAAGATTCAGGA
>JASFOS010000211.1:0-3745 GCA_050116415.1 Thioalkalispiraceae bacterium | reverse complement strand
ACATGCAATCACTTTATTTAACGGCCGCCCGCATAAAGATGATTCATTTGCTCATTTAATGGAGTAAACAGGGGTTCCAGCTTGCGCCGCATCGCAGAGCCAATGGCATCGGTCTTGGAGAAGATCGGGTTGAGGCTTTTTTCGCCCATCCACGATAAGACCAGCATGGCTTTCAACACGGGTTTGAGTTCAGGCATCGCTGTTAATACCTCATGTAAGTCAGCTGCATGATGCTCACACTCGGCGCAAAGCTGTTCCGCGGCATCCATCAGTTCATTGATATCCTGGCTGGGTCGCTCGGTGATGCGCATGGAGGCAAAGTAACTCTCGATGGCCTCCATCAGGGCAATCACCACGTCCTGGCTGGACGGTTTTTTCATTACCAGCTTAACGGTTTTCAGAAATGCCTGTCCTTCAGGACGATAAATGCGCAGCAGCTGTTGGGCAAACACGTTGCCCTGATCAATTAATGGTTGCAGGTTGTTTTGCAGATTGTCCAGTTCACGATGCGCCGGTGCCTGCTCAGGCAGTTCATCAGGCAGTGCCTTGAGAAAGCCCACCAGGAAGGCGTTCTTGCGTTGCCCTTTAGACCAGAGGTTTTCCCGGACGCTTTCGTCAACCAGGCCCGGCTGTAACACCAGGCGTACCGACTCGATGATATCCCTGGCTTCTTCTTCGAAGGCCAGGAACTCGACCAGGAATTCGGCCAGTTCCTTGCCCATTTCGCCGGAAGCGACGCTTTCATTCTTGAGCATACGCCGCGCATTTTCCGAAGAAGGCATACACCACCAGGCACGGCGTGCCTGCTCATTGCTAATACCGGGCGCATGCACCACCGCCACCACGGCTTCCGGCTCACCCAGCTGCAGAAGTTTATCCAGGCTTTCATCACGAGCCTGCCCCATGCGTGTCCAGCGACGTAAAAATATCGGGTACCCACCCGGAGAGCCCAGCACGTGACTGGATATCGCTTCTTTGACCCGCTTGATATATTGTTCATCACGACAGTTGGGGTTCAGTGGTACTTTGGCCTCGCCTTTTTCAGTCAGGCCATAGACGATCATTTTTGAATCATCGATGCGTACCGCCTGAAGCGGCTGGTTCAACAAAACATTCAAACGCAAACTGTCTTCTGCTGAAAGATCCATAATAACTACAAACTACGATTTAATTGAGCTGGATACGCTGTCCCCAGGGTACCTTGGCCTTGCCTTTAACTAACCAGATAGTGGGACAAACTGGTTCATGCCTGGGGAATTCCCCTTCCGCATCGGTGAAGTATACCAATAGTTCGGGCTGACGATCCTGTTTCTCGGCCCATTCAAACACCGGTGTAAACGAAGTGCCTCCGCCACCCTTGATGTTAGCGGGCATTACAAACTCGTCCCAGGCTTCAAAAGTCCATGGACACTCCTCTGCCAGTGCTGAATCACAGGCCAGTAGTGTAATACGCGCACGCATTTGGCCTTTGATCGCATTAATTTCTGAAACGAACTCTTCGACTTCACTGTCAGAAATTGAACCACTGGTATCCACGGCGACAACCACGTCGGCCTGCGAGCTGCGCAGGCTTGGATAAATCGCCGGATCACCGCGCCGCGAAGAAGGACGTGTATAGCTGTAATCATCACGCGCAATGGCATTCATGTATTTGGCCAGTAACATGCGCCATGGTAATTGCGGTTGTAACAGGTGATCCACCATGCGCGCCATCTCACCACCCAGCTTGCCCGCCTGCATCGCGGACTGCGCGGCACCCGCCATGCGCTGTTGCCACTGAATCGCCAGGGTTTCCTGTTCCGCTTTTGTCAGCGGCGGAGGTTGAGGGGCTCCCTTGGCCCGATCATCCTCGGCCTGCCCCTGTTGCTGGCGGTTTTCCTGCTTGCCAGCCTGACCCCGGCCTTGCTGGTTTTGTTGATTATCAGGCTGAGGTTCAGGCTTTTGTTGCTGGCTGTTGTCTTTTGGTTGTTGTTTACCTTCGCCACTTTTTTGATCATCAGACTTGTCCTGCTTTTCTTCCCTGTCTTCCATGTCAGGTGGCGGTGGCATGTCCGACTTGCCGGTGTCGTTATCACCATCTTTTGATTCATCATCATACATGTGATGATCGAGTGGTTCATCATTGCTGTTCTCATCAATCAGCGGATAAATTTCTTCCGCGGTCATGCCTTCGTATTCTTTCAAATACATGGAATTGGGTGGTGGCTTCAAGCCATCGTTGATCAACAACGGATTGATGGCATAATCGCAGGCCAGGTCCCAACGCATCTTGATACGATGACCGCGACGCGCAAAATGCGACAAGGCACAATGCAGGGCCTCGTGTGCCAGCATGAACTGGGTTTCTTCCAGCGTCAGGTTATCAATGTAATCGGCATTGTAGTAAAACTTGCGCGCATCGGTGGCCGTAGTACGACACCATGAAGGATCCGCCATCACCATGGGCAGGCGTAATACCAATGCACCCAGGAACGGTTTATCGATAATTAACTTGGTGCGCGCCGCACTCAGTTTGGTTTCGATGGGATTAAGTTCTTCAGCCTGACTCATTAACTTTAAATCAAGTTCATAATTAACGCAGAGTTCGCAAAGATGTAGAGAACGCAAAGTTACTAAATATAAAAAATCTCTGCGTACTTGGCGCCTCCGCGTCCTTTGCGTTTATTAAATAATCATCTATTCGTAGAGCATTACATCCGCTACCGCGTTGGACCACTGTGCAAACTGCGGCACGCTGAAAATATCCGAGCCGATCGCACGATGCAAATCGGACACCAGCATCACGCCCATTTCTTTTTGTGGAAACACGCTGGCATATTCAAGAATATTGCCATGCACGGTAGCCGCTTCATCGGTATCCCTGGCGCGAATCGCACGCCCGACCAACGAGGAAGCCACCGCGTACTGCAGATCGATTTCCTTGGGCGCGGGAATTTTTTCGCCCTTTACAATCGCATCGATATCCGGCAACTGGTCCAGGTTTTCAATAAAGGCATTGAGTTCTACGCCCGCCGCGGGACCGACACAGGCCTGCAGTGACCCCAGGCGCACATCATGTTGATGTTCAAACTTCTGTATCGCGCGATGGGCAAATTCCCAGGAACGCGGTGACGGGAAAGCCACCGGGTTATGGGCCGGATCAAACTCGAACAACAACTCGGGACGGAAACGTAAGAACGCGATGACGCGTTCATCAATGCCGTTGGCATACGCCCAGGCCACCCAGTCATCCAGGTTGACTTCAAATTCAAAGTGGGAAAAGCGGTTTGCCAGTGGTGCCGGCATGGTATAGGTCACGCCGCGATCGCCCTGGCGGTTACCCGCCGCAAAAATCGCCCAGCCTTCAGGAACTTCATATTCGCCCAGTTTACGATCCAGGATTAACTGGTAGGCCGCCGCCGAAACACTCGGTGGCGCGGAGGTGATTTCATCCAGGAACAGGATACCTTCCGAACCATGACGCTCGATATCCGGTAACATTGCCGGTACCGCCCACTCCACCATGTCATTGTTACGAAACGGGATACCGCGCAGATCACTGGGTTCCATTTGCGACAGGCGAATATCGATAATCGGTACCTCGTGTTTTTCGGCAACATGGGCAATGATCTGTGACTTGCCGACACCAGGTGGTCCCCATAACATCACCGGGGTATGGTGGCCTTGCCTGGTACTGGTGAATTCTCTGTCGAGTACTGTGTATAGATGAGCGGGACGCATTGTTTAAAATAATCCTTAACTACTT
>JASFOS010000210.1:0-3749 GCA_050116415.1 Thioalkalispiraceae bacterium | reverse complement strand
TTCCAGGGCTTTCTTGAAGGCCGGCCGGGAAATGACCAGCCCTTTTAATTCAGTCTCGGTTCTCGCCATGATGGGGTACTGGATACCGTCCACCAGGTTATTGAGATTATGGATACATAATTGACCCGGCTCGACACGGTAAAGCGTAACTTCACGCCCTTCATCGGATTCCTTGAACACTCTCACACAGCCTTCGACAATCAGCATCAGGTGCTCGCACACCATGCCTTCATGAAACAGAATCGTTCCAGCCTCGACGGTGTGCAACTTGGCACTGGCCAGCATGTCCCAGCACTGGGGATCCGCGTTCTCTGTCAGATCAGGATAATCTGATAGCAGACTTTTCAAATCGTTAAACGATTTGTCAGAATGACCAGGCTTAAATGGCGTGACAACACTCATCATTTTACCCTCTTGCCCAAACCATGTAATAGTGGGGGATGCGGCTTGTCTGTAAGAGCGAATGATTAATAAATCATCCTGGGATTTTCTGATCCAGACCGATATTTATCAGGATCATTGTTGAACGAATTCAACAGAAATTTACTTTTTGAAAAAAATGGCTGTCTTGATGACAGCCATTTTAATAATCTAAATCTGATTAAGCTTTTTTAATCAGGAAAGTGAACTTGCCACCTTCTTCGTTAGATTCCATCAGTTCATTACCAGTTTGCTTTGCAAAAGCTTCGAAATCTTTTACAGAACCTGGATCAGTGGCAATGATGTGCAGTACTTGACCTGCTTCCATACCTGCCAGTGATTTTTTTGCACGCAGAATAGGCAGCGGACAGTTCAGGCCAGTTGCGTCAAGTTCTTGGTCAAAATTTGCCATGGGAAGTTTCTCCTTCACTCAATCTTTTTTAGAAAAATGATACTCACCCGGTACTTCGCCGAGTGTATTAGCAATCAATATATTACTTATATGACAATTATATTCATAAAACAACCAGATTTATATACCCCTAACAGATTTTGAGGTTATTTCCACAGGCTACCGACAGGGTTATTTTTATGGCGATTTATTAACATACTAGTGCAAGTTATTGTTTATAGATAATTTATTGATATTACTCGATAATGCCGTACTTGGTAACCATACCATAAATCGGTTAGGATTTACTCCTACGCCATGTTGAACCCCTCGTTATATAGGCGGTCATAGTGGCGAGATATGAATTTTTACACCAGGATGACCTTCGCTTCGATGACCCATTTTTTACGAATCAGCCTTGCGGCCATGCTGCTCTTCACCAGCTCTCCCGTACTGTTAGCACAAAACATTGCACTCCCTGATATTGGTGACAGCGGCGCAACCGTGCTGACACCTGAGCAGGAACGGCGTACCGGCCAGGCCATCATCCGTAATATCAGGCGTGCGGGCGGCATCCTGGATGACCCGCTGGTGACCGAATATATCAACCAGGTGGGCTACAAACTGGTTTCACATAGCCAGGCCAATCATAGTGATTTCGCCTTTTTTGTCATCAATGACCCTGAAATCAATGCCTTTGCCCTGCCCGGGGGCTTTATTGGCATCAATTACGGCCTGATTTTATCCAGTCAGTCCGAGAGCGAGCTAGCCTCTGTTATCGCCCATGAAATTGCCCATGTGACACAACGTCACCATGCACGCGCCTATGAAATGGCCTCGGAAAATAATATCCCGGTAATGGCTGCGCTGATTGCCGCCATCGTACTGGGCAGCAATAACAGCGAAGTGGGCGAAGCCGCGATGGCCAGCCTGGCTGCCGGTACAGTCCAGCGGCAAATCGATTTTACACGCGAAAATGAAAAAGAAGCAGACCATATCGGCATAGCTTTACTCTCCGACGCCGGTTTTGACCCTTTTAGCATGGGGGACTTTTTTGATACCCTGCACCGCCGTTCTCGTCTGCATGGGCCCCAGGCGCCGGAATTCCTGCGCACTCACCCGGTCAATGAAAATCGTGTTGCCGATGCCAAAAACCGCGCTTCGCAATATCCACGGGCGCAACTCAAAAACGAGTTTGACTTCCATCTCGTCAAAACCCGCCTGCAGGCGATTAGCGATACTCAGCCGGCCCGATTGCTGGAAACATTCAAAAATAACCTTGAATCGGGACGTTATGCGAATAAAACCGCAGAGCAGTATGGCTATGTACTGGCCCTGGCTGAGAACGGGCAATACAACAAGGCTGAACACATACTTAAGCAATTGCTGGCGAAAAATCCACAGCGCATTGCCTACCTGCTGGCCCATGCCGAACTCAAAAAACGTGCCGGCGAGTCACAGCAAGCACTCTCTATATATAAGAGTGCGTTAATGCTGTACCCGAAGAACGAGGCGCTGACGCTCCCCTATGCCGAAACCCTGCTGGAGATGAAGCGCGCCCAAAAAGCCATCCAGGTACTTGGCCCGTTATTGCACGAGCCTGACACCTATCCCCATGTCTACCAGCTACTCGCCCAGGCTGAAGGTCAATTACAGCACGAAGCCAATAAACACGAAGCCATGGCGGAATTCTATTTTCATAATGGCCAGATTCACCAGGCAATTACCCAGCTTGAACTGGCTTTGAAAGATTCTTCGGCTGATTTTTATCAGCGCAGCCGTGTCGAAGCGCGCCTCAAGACCTTCAAGGAAGAGTTAATCAATGCGCGTTCCGAACCCTCCTGAGTAATAATACATATTTTTCATACAATTTATAAATTATAAGAAGATTCTTATAAACTAACTTTCAAGACAGGACTTGCCATCTATAGTCTTTCCTGTATGCTATGAAGCATAGCCATTTGCACATTTGCAAATGTGCAAATTAAAAACTAATAAAATTCAATCTATCTATTGGGTTGAAACTTAAACCTAAACCTTTTGATTGAGGAGGAGACCATGCGGAAACCCGCCAAAATCATCGCTGCTGCGAGTACAGTTGCTGCCCTGTTAGGCTCTATGGCCCTGGTACCAGAACTGGCTGTTGCTGATGAAGCGTTAATTGCAAAAGGTAAAAAAGTTGCTGAAAACCGTAAGAAAGGCAACTGCTTTACTTGTCACGACTACAAAGGTGCTCACCTGGCCGGCAACATTGGACCACCCTTCGTGGCCATGAAAGCGCGTTTTCCAGACAAAGCGAAGTTACGTGCTCAAATTTGGGATGCTACCAAAGCTAATCCAAATTCTATGATGCCTCCATTTGGTAAGCATGGCGTTCTTACAGATGCCGAAATCGATGCTGTTACTGAATGGGTATTAACCTTCTAAAATAACGATCAAATATAAGCACCCCCTATTCTTTGGAGGAAAACAATGCAACGTAGAACATTTTTAAAGGGTTCTCTGGCAGGTTCAGCGGTCGCGGTTGCGGTCGGTGCCGGTCTGTTAAGCCCACGTGCCGTGCTGGCAGCATGGCCTAAATCGGCTTTCGAAGCCAAGAGCGTCCAGGATGCCATGAAAGGTGTGTTCGGCTCGGCAGATTCAGCGCCTAGCAGCGACATCAAGATCAAGGCCCCGGATATCGCTGAAAACGGTGCCGTGGTTCCGGTTTCTGTGAAAACTGGCATGGGTGGTGTCTCTGACATCGCGATCATCGCCGAGAAAAACGGCCAGCCATTAGCGGCCAACTTCGTGCTCGGTTCAAGCGCCAAGGGTTTCGTCTCAACCCGTATCAAGATGGGTAAAACTTCCAACGTGATTGCCGTGGTCAAGGCCGGCGGTAAGCTGTACAGCGCACGTAAAGAAGTGAAAGTCACCATCGGTGGCTGTGGCGGTTAAT
>JASFOS010000209.1:0-3775 GCA_050116415.1 Thioalkalispiraceae bacterium | reverse complement strand
TACTGGTGGGCGCGTTCCTGTTCGGCATGGGCATGCAACTGGGCGGCGGCTGTGGTTCCGGTACCCTGTACACGGTGGGCTGGGGCCAGACCGACATGCTGATCACGCTGACGTTTTTCATCGTTGGCGCGACCCTGGGTTCCTATCATTTGCCATGGTGGTTGTCGTTTGCCAACGCCGGCAAGATTTCACTCATTGAAGAGTTTAACTGGTTACCGGCCCTGCTATTGTCATTACTGGTGATGGCCGTGCTTTACAAGCTGGTGGCACGCATCGAGCAAAAGCGGCATAACGAGGTGAAAGCCTTGTTTACCACTACCGATACCCGCCCGTTCATGCAGCGTTTGATACTGGGACCGTGGCCGGTATGGTGGGGCGCCGTGGGGCTCAGCCTGTTTGGCCTGTTAACCTTGCTGGTTGCCGGGCATACCTGGTCGATTACCTTTGCGTTTGGCTTATGGGGCGCCAAGCTCTGGACCGCACTGGGCGGTGACGCGATCAACTGGAGCTACTGGAGCAGTGGTTACCCGGCCAGGGCCATGAACCAGAGTGTACTGGCCGATGTCACCTCGGTGATGAACTTTGGCATCATGCTGGGAGCGTTACTGGCCGCGGCGCTGGCCGGCAAGTTCGCCCCGGACAACAGGATCAAAAGCCGGCGCATTATAACCGCGGTGCTCGGTGGCCTGTTGCTGGGTTACGGTGCGCGCCTTGCCTTCGGTTGTAACATTGGTGCCTTGCTGGGCGGTGTCGCTTCGGGCAGCCTGCATGGCTGGTTGTGGCTGGTGGCGGGCTTCACCGGTAACATCGTTGGTGTAAAACTGCGCGCCGCGATTGAACCGGCACATTAACTTGGGCAGAACAGGAGTAAACCATGGCTAACAAGAATCGCTGGGTAATGGGCTCGGCCATTGGCGTGGCCGCTATCCTGGTGGCGATTGATCACACGCGGCACACGTTACCGGAAGCGGAGCCTGCGGAAATTTCTATCCAGGACGAGGCCACGGAAAGCCCCTGTAGCCTGGAGGCGGCACCCTGTTCGATGGATGTCAGCCCGTGTTCCATGGAAGACACGATCTCGCCATGCAGCCTCTGAAAACTATCGGCGGTTAGCCATGCGTCAAGCCGTCGCCGCCAACGAAATCGTAGCCTGCCTTCAAGCCATGGGCGAGGCGCGCAGCAACCCGGTGCTGGATATTCTTGATCCGCAACAGCCGTTTATCGAAAACCACAAGTATCCGCCCGGCAAACTGACGTTCGCGGGCAGCCGTTGGCGTGCCTATTATCATAGCCATGGTGAGCCCTATCGCCTGGAAAATGAACATGGTCATTTTCATATTTTTTACATGCTCGACCAGCAACAATGGACTCACGTGGCCGGCCTGTCCATGGACCGGCAGGGTCAGCCCCGCCAGTGGTTTACCACCAATCGCTGGGTGACCGATGAATGCTGGCAAGATGCCGAGGTTATTCTTCAACATGTTGAAGCAGCCGCCATCGAACCGGCGATGAAGCGGGTTGAGCGCTGGTTGCTGGCCATGTTGCACCTGTACCAGGATGATATAACACAACTGTTGCAAAGCAGGGACCAGGCGATACAACAACGGTCGAAGCAGGCCGCGCGCGACGCGATATTTGAGGACCGTGATGTATATTTTTTTTCCGAAAGCAAGATTGATTTGCTTAACAGGCTGACTGAGATACTCAGCAAAGAGAGTGGCCCTGAAGCCATTAATGATCCAGGTCATATTCGTTCTCGATGATTTATGCTAATTTGAATTTAATAACTAATAGATGAAACAAGGGGACAGGCTATGCGTATTCTGAAACTATTCTCACTGGCGCTCATGATGCAGTTGTCGATGGCTACCGCCAACGCGGTGAGCTTGCCGGGGCCACTGGTGGAAACGGACTGGCTGGCAAAAAACAAGGACAAGGTGGTGATCCTGGATATCAGGGCCGACGTGAAAAGTTTTGCTAAAAAACCGGTGTGGAAAACCAGTAAAAAAACCAAGAAGAGAATGCTGGTCAAGGTGGCGGGACACATCCCCGGTGCCCTGTTAGTCAACTACAAGCATGTACGCGATAAAGTGAAAATAGGTAACCAGGTGGTGACGCGCATGGTGCCGGAAAAAGCGGCCTTCGAAAAATTCATGCAGCAGGTTGGCCTGAATAACGGCAGCACGATTGTTATCGTTAGCAAAGGCAATAACAACCTCGACATGACCATGGCGACCCGCCTGTACTGGCAATTGAAATATTTCGGCGAGGACAACATGGCCATCCTGAATGGTGGCATGGGACAGTGGCTCCTCGACGGTCACCAGGTTGCCAGTGGTAGTCCCAAGGTTAAGAAAGGTAACTGGCAGGCAAGCGCCGAACGCAAGGACATCCTGGCGACCAGTGACGAGGTTGCCGCCGCGGTCAAGAACCACAGCGCACAACTGATGGATACCCGTCCGCTGAGCCTTTACCTGGGCACCTGGCGCAAAAGCTCTTATGTGTATGGCGATGGTCATATTCCCGGCGCCAAGAGCTTTCCCAATGAATTGCTGACCCAGCCCAGTACCCCCGCGAAATTCAATGCCACCAGCCAACTGAAAAGCATGGTCGAGCAAATGGGATTGAAGGCCGACGAAAAAACCATTACCTACTGCAATAGCGGACACCTGGCGACCGGCTCGTGGTTCGTGATGTCCGAGTTACTGGGTAACAAGCAGACCAAGGTATATGATGGTTCCATGCACCAGTGGACACTGGAAAAACGTCCCACCGTTAAGATGAAAATGGAATGAACCGTTCAGAGTGTGATTTAATAAAGACCCTGTTTGCAGGGTCTTTTTATTTCTGTCTATTGCGGTTAAATGGTCTGCCATGAAAGGTATCTACATCGATGAAGAACAGGCGCGCGTGATCGACGAGCATTATGCGCTGGTTTATGCGCCGCGTCGTTCGCGCGATCGCTTTGCTGAAAACACGGTGCAGATCGTCGACTCCGAAGAGCAGGCCCGCCAAGGCGCCAACCCGGACAAGAAAATCTACGCCGCCAAAGTGGTGGGACCCTCACGTTCTTCTGAAGGCCTGCGTTTGTATTACCTGGCCAGTTGGCTGGAGTAGCCAGCATGGCCGATCGTAACTTTGATGATCTGCTAACGCGCTTCAATAAAAACATTTACCAGTCGGCGAAAGGGCAAATTCGCCTGCACATGCTGGAAGCCGATTTGCACGAAGTGGTGCCGTTGCTGGACCAGGATGATCGCTACTCGATCCTTGATGCCGGCGCAGGTACCGGTGAATTTGCGCGGCGACTGGTTAAACCGGCCACCGAGCTGGTGTTGTGTGATATTTCCGCGAACATGCTCGAACAGGCCAGAGAGACTTTTCTGCAGGCTTACCCGGCGATGTCCGTCAGTTTCGTACAAAGTCCCATCGATCAGCTGGCTGAAAAGCTGGACAGGAAATTTGACCTGGTGTTGTGCCATGCCGTGCTTGAGTGGCTTGAAGATCCGCGTGCGGCGCTGCGGCAATTGGTATCACTGGTTGAGCCGGGCGGTTATCTCTCGTTAATGTTTTTCAATAAAAATTCACTGATTATGCGCCAGATGCTCAATGGCAACCTGAAGAAACTGAAGTCGGGGGATTTCAGGGACAAGAAAACCACCCTGACACCGATCTCACCGCTGGAACCCGAGATGGTTTACCAATGGCTGGAGGCAGAGGGCCTGGCTATCCTGCGCAAGACCGGTATCCGCGTCATGTATGATTACATGGCGGG
>JASFOS010000208.1:0-3800 GCA_050116415.1 Thioalkalispiraceae bacterium | reverse complement strand
GTGATCGTACCCTGCTGCTGGATAGTGGTGACACCTGGCATGGAACGGTACTCCCGGTACGCCTTGCGGGAGCACCGGTCGTCGAGGTAATGAATGCCATGGGTTATGACGCCATGGTGCCTGGCAACGTAGAATTTTTCTATAACAGGGCAACCATTGAAAACCTGTTTAGTAAATCAAAGTTCCCGCTTCTCATTGCTAATATTTATGACGCTGAATGGGGTGAACGTGCCCAGTTACCAAATTTAAAACCCTACATAATAAAAAACATCAACGGGCTGAAAGTAGGTATCATTGGCATGACCTACCACTGGATGTCAAAAGTTGCTAATCATCCACAATGGAGTTTTGGTCTGCGTACTGCCGAAGTCCAGGACGACGTCAACCACTTACGTAAACAGGAAAAAGTCGACCTGGTGATCCTGGTGTCGCACATGGGATGGAAGACGGATGTTCGTTATGCCGAACTGGTCAGTGATATTGATGTTATTGTTGGTGCCCATACCCATGATATTCTTTACCGCCCCAGCATTGTGCATAATGAAAAAAGTGGCCGCGATGTCCTGGTTGTACAATGCGGTTCTCATGGCAAGATGGTTGGCCAGTTGGATCTTAAAGTAAGCAATAAGCAAGTCACTGCTTATGAGCAAACCCTGTTCCCCATCCGCGCAAGTGGTATAAAACCTGATCCTGAAATCGCTGCGTATATTGAAAAACTACGTGCCCCCTATAAAGCCGAACTGGAAAAAGTCATCGGCACGACAACCACGTTACTCTATCGCCAGGGCACATGGCAAAGTACCGCGGATAACCTTGTGGTTGATGCGCTAAGAGCACGCACCAAACAGGATGTTGCGATAAAACAACCCGGTCGATACGGCGCAGCCATCCTGCCTGGCCCGATCACCGTCGAAGATATCTATAACCTGATACCCGCAGAATCACCCATTTATCAAATGAAATTCAGCGGCCAGGAACTGCGCATGATGTTAGAAAGCGCAATCGATAACGTAATTAATGAAGATCCACTACAACAAGTCGGTGGTTATATGTGGCGTTACTCGGGTATTGAACTCTCAATTGACCTGTCAAAAAATTACCCAAACCGTATACAGAAAATCGTCATTGATAAAAAACCGATTATTAACGATAAGCTATATACATTAGCCGAGTTTGATATGTTCTTTTATACCAACCCCAACGCCGTTGATCTAAAAAAGACTGATAAGATAGGCCCCCATGAAGTTATTGCCTATGTCAAGGAACAGGGGGAAATTTCACCAGGGCTCGATCACCGTATCAGCGATCATCATGGCAACATCATGGCTGACCATCCGCATATCCATAAAAAATGGGAAGAAGCGGGACGTAATGAATACGACCTGGATAAGGAGAAGGTGTTTATATATCGGGGAAGGATTGATAAGTCGGGGAGATTGGCTAATGGCAAATGGCATTGAAACCTGTTATGCAAATATGCCAGTGAATTAATAAAAGGGACCGATGGATAAAATTAAGGCAAATAGGTAGGAAGTGAACAAATAACCCCTCCAGGGTCTTTTCCTTGTTTCACTATGTGGTATTCTCATTAAAGTGCATAATAAAAAAACATAGAATAAAAAAATACGTGCTGGCTGCGTTCAAGCCTGGTTGAAGGATACCCACCACTATGATTGGAACTGTCGTTGCCGTCATCGTTATTCTTGCTCTTGGCATCGCTTTATTCAACCGCCTGGTGGCGGCACGCCATCGGGTGCTGGCGGCGTGGAGCGATATCGATGTGCAGCTCAAACGTCGCCACGACCTGATCCCCAAGCTGGTGGATGCGGTCAAGCAATATGCCGGTTACGAGCAGGCGGTACTGACCACGGTGGTGGAATTACGCAATAAAAGCGAAGCCCTGACCGCGGTGACCGACAAGGCCGAGGTGGAAACGAGCCTGGGGCAGGGTATTCACCAGCTGCTGGCGCTGGCCGAGGCCTATCCCGATCTCAAGGCGAACCGGAGTTTCCTGCAGTTACAAAAAGACATTACCGAGGTAGAAGACCACATCCAGTACGCGCGGCGCTATTACAACGGCGCGGTGAAGGCGCTGAACGTGCGGGTGGAGTCGTTTCCCGATAACCTGGTGGCGAGGCTGTTTCGGTTTACCGCCGCGGACTATTTCGATATGGAGGAATAAGGATATTGCGCAGGTTGTTGGCAGTTTCCTGCCTGGCGGGACTGTGGTTGCTGGCCGGGCCGGCCCAGGCGGATGAACGCATTCTTTATTATTACAGTGACATCCAGGTTAACACCGACCGTTCCCTGGTCGTCACCGAAACCATCAAGGTGCGTGCCGAGGGCAACAAGATCAAGCGCGGCATCTATCGTGATTTTCCCACCCGCTATTCCGACCATTACGGCAATGACTACCACGTCGGTTTCCAGGTGCTATCGGTACAGCGCGATGGTAAACACGAAAGCTACCACCAGGAAGCGCTGGCTAATGGCGTGCGCACCTACATTGGCAAGCGCAATTATTTCCTGCCGCACGGTGAATACACTTACAGGATACGATACCGCACCACCGGGCAACTGGGTTTCTTTGAGGAGTTCGACGAGTTGTACTGGAACGTCACCGGCAATGGCTGGGACTTTGCCATTGATAAAGCCAGCGCCCAGGTACGTTTACCGCACACCGTTGCGGAGGCGGATTTACGCCTGGCGGCCTATACCGGTTACCAGGGCAGCCAGGGCAAAGATTATCAACAGTATATTACCGACGAGGGGCATGCGTTTTTCGAAACCACGCGCCCCCTGGCACGCCATCAAGGCCTGACCATTGCGGTGGGCTGGCCCAAGGGGATTATCCCGGAACCCAGCGCGGCCGAAGTACGCGCCCAATTTTTCCAGGACAATAAAACCGGCCTGGTCAACCTTGGCATCCTGTTGGGGCTGTTTAGTTTTTATTTCTATATCTGGCATAAAGTCGGGCGTGACCCGGCCAGCGGTACCATCATTCCTTTATATACACCGCCGAAGGGTTATTCACCGGCTGCCATGCGTTATATCAACCGCATGGGCTATGACGACAAGACCTTCAGCACGGCGATCATCAACCTGGCGGTGAAAGGCTTGATCAGGATTGAACAGTTCGCGGAAGGTTACCAGCTCACCAGGACTTATCCCAATTACAAGGCGGAACGGGCGCCGGGCGAAAAGGCACTGCTCGCGCGCCTGTTCAAAAGTCATGACAGCATCGAGCTGAATCACAATATAAGTTCCTCGGAACGCAACGCGTTGCAAATGGCGCAAAGCACACACAAGATGTCCTTGCACCGCAACTACAACAAGCTTTATTTCAGGACCAACAGTGGCTGGATCGCCCTTGGCGTGCTGCTGACGCTGCTGATCATCATTGCCATGTTTATTACCGCGCCCAACAAGGAAGCCGGTTTTCTCACGGTATGGACCGGGCTCTGGACCTTCGGCGTGTTTGGTTTAAGCGCGATGGTTTACAAGGCCTGGTCGAACGTGTGGCACTCGGGCAGTGGGACGGGGGCGGCGATTTTTATTTCGTTGTTTTCACTGCCGTTCTGGGGTGGTGAACTGTTTGGCCTGTACATGCTGGTGAAACACTTTTCCCTGCTGGCGATTGCCTGCCTGCTGGGCGCGGTGTTACTCAACGTGGGTTTCTACCAGTGGTTAAAGGCGCCGACGCTGGCAGGGCGCAAATTGCTCGACAAGATCGAGGGCTTTCGTGATTACCTGGAAATGGCCGAGAAGGACGAAATGAATTTGCGCAATCCACCTGACAG
>JASFOS010000207.1:0-3838 GCA_050116415.1 Thioalkalispiraceae bacterium | reverse complement strand
ATCGGTCTAACCAATGGGAAATTTTGCTTATCATGCGACAACGTTATCCTTGTTATTCTTATACTTGATATCGTAACACTAGTTAAACGATCGGCGGGCAATAAAAAAGGCCCGCAGAATCTGCGGGCCTTTGAATATGGTGGCTACACCGGGATTCGAACCTGGGACCCCATCATTATGAGTGATGTGCTCTAACCAACTGAGCTATGTAGCCGAAAAAGAGCGCGCATTTTCCTTGTTCGGCCTGCTGATGTCAAGCTATAGCCGGGAAAAGCCCACGTTTTAATCCAGATAGATTCTAATAAAATCAGATACTTATATTAGAACCATGCCTGCCCTGATTAATTCGTTCAGGTGGATGAGAGCAAGGCACAAATGAACGAAAAAGCGGAGTTTACACGGCAGTAAATGAGCACTTTGAGGCGCATTTGCAACGCAGCCAGCGGCGCCTCAACGGATTAATCACACATTAAAACGGAAATGCATCACATCCCCGTCCTGCACGATGTAATCCTTGCCCTCCAGGCGCAGTTTGCCGGCTTCCTTGGCCCCCTGCTCACCGTTGTATTGCACGAAGTCCTCGTAGGAAGTGACCTCGGCGCGGATAAAGCCTTTCTGGAAATCGGTATGAATCACGCCAGCGGCTTCCGGTGCGGTAGCGCCGACTTTCACGGTCCAGCCGCGCACTTCCTTCACGCCCGCCGTGAAATAGGTCTGCAAACCCAGCAGGGTATGCCCGGCGCGAATCAGGCGATTCAGGCCCGGTTCTTCGAGGCCCATTTCGGCGAGAAATTCGGCCTTTTCTTCATCATCCAGCTCGACCATTTCGGCTTCGATCGCCGCGCAAACCGGCACCACCGGCGCGCCCTCTTCCTCGGCCAGTTTTCTGACCGAATCCAGCAGGGGATTATTTTCAAAACCGTCGTCGTTGACGTTGGCGATATACATCATCGGCTTAATGGTTAACAGGTTCAGATCGCGAATCAGCAGTTTTTCGTCCTTGTCCAGCTGGGCGCGACGTGCCGGGTGACCCTCGTCCAGTTCCGCTTTGACCTTTTCCATCACTGCCAGTTTGGCCTTGGCATCCTTGTCACCGGACTTGGCCACCTTGGCAAGGCGGGTCATGGCTTTTTCCACTGACTCCAGGTCGGCCAGCGCCAGCTCGGTGTTGATGACCTCGATATCATTAATGGGATCAACCTTGCCCGCCACGTGCACGATGTCATCGTTTTCAAAACAACGTACCACCTGGGCAATCGCATCGGTTTCACGAATGTTGGCCAGGAACTGGTTCCCCAGCCCCTCACCCTTGGAAGCGCCTTCCACCAGCCCGGCGATATCGACGAACTCCATGGTGGTCGGAAGCACTCTTTCCGGCTTGACGATTTCTGCCAGTTTATCGAGACGCGGGTCAGGAATCGGCACGATTCCGACATTGGGCTCAATGGTGCAGAACGGGTAATTCTCGGCCTGGATCTCGGCCTTTGTCAATGCATTGAATAGCGTTGATTTACCCACGTTCGGTAATCCAACAATGCCACATTTAAAACCCATAATCGTCCATTCCGTTTATTAACAACTTGAATGCAGTTCATTCATGGCTTTTTGTAAATCACCATCAATGACCTGCGGTAATACTTTCATCGCCTGTTGCAGTGCGCGTTCGATATCGGTCTGCTCATCGGCACTGGCTTTTTTCAGTACGTAACCAGACACCTTGTTTTTATCACCCGGATGACCAATGCCGATACGCAGGCGTAGAAAATGTTTGCCACCCATTTTCTCAATGGTGTCGCGCAGACCGTTATGGCCGCCATGGCCACCATCCTTCTTCAATCGCACCACGCCCGGATCAAGATCCAGTTCATCATGGGCGACCAGGATATTTTCCAGCTTGATTTTATAAAAGTTGGCCAATGCCTGGATGGCCTGGCCACTTCTGTTCATGAAGGTATCGGGTTTGAGTAACCAGACTTCCTGTCCGTTGACAGAAATACGTGCCACATCACCGTGAAATTTTTTTTCCGACTTGAAACTGGCGTGGTACTCACGTGCGATAGCATCGACAAACCAGAAACCGGCGTTGTGCCGCGTTTGTTCGTATTCATTTCCTGGATTTCCCAGGCCTACAATGAGTTGAACGCCCACAGACAACACCGGTTAGCTGAAGTTTGAATCAGCAAAGAGAGGAGAATTATTCTCCGGCTTCCTCGCCACCTGCCGCTTCTTCACCTGCTTCTTCAGCGGCTTCCTCTTCTTTCGCACCGCGTGGCATGTGAATCGCCGCAACGTTCTGGTCATGACCTTCACCGTGGGCCAGTTCAACCAGTTCAACGCCGGCTGGCATCTTGATGTCAGAAAGGTGGAAGGTGGCATCCAGTTCCAGTTCCGACAGGTCTGCTTCAATGAATTCAGGCAGGTCTTTCGGCAGACAGATAACATCGACTTCCGTCAGGCTGTGGGTGACGATACCGCCTTCTTTCACGCCCGGGGCCTGGTCTTCGTTGATAAAGTGCAGAGGAACATGCACACGAATTTTCTCGTTGGCGGCAACACGCTGGAAGTCGACATGCATAATCAGCGGTTGGCTGGGATGACGTTGCATGTCCTTCAGGATAGCCTGTTCGGCTTTACCGTCCACTTTCACATCAAGGATGTGTGAATAAAAGGCTTCATTTTCCAGTTGATGCACCAGTTCATTGTGCTCCAGTGTAATCGCAACCGGATCCTTTCCGGCACCATAAATGACACCCGGAATTTTACCTTCGCGACGCAGGCGGCGGCTCGCACCTTTCCCCTGATCACTACGGCTTACAGCATTAATTTCAAAGCTCTCGCTCATGACTTTTCTCCTACTAAAGAGATGAATAAAAAAGGTAACCCAACCGGGTTACCCGTTATCACTCCCGCGACCAAGAGTGATTTCCCTGCCGTTTTACATTAACTTCGAAGCAAAACAGCTATCTTTAAAGTAACCTAGTCAACGTACAGGCTACTTACCGATTCTTCATTACTGATGCGGCGCATGGTTTCCGCCAGCATGCTGGCGATACTCAGCTGGCGAATCTTGCCGCAATCGTTTGCCTTGCTGGTTAACGGAATAGTATCCGTGACCACCAGTTCATCCAGCATTGAACCCATGATGTTTTCAACCGCCGGGCCGGACAGTACCGGGTGGGTACAATACGCCACCACCTTTCGCGCACCATGTTCTTTCAGGGCGTCAGCCGCCTTGCACAGGGTACCTGCGGTATCCACCAGGTCATCGATCAATACACAACAACGATCGGTAACATCACCGATGATGTTCATCACCTTGGCTTCGTTGGCGCGTGGGCGACGTTTATCGATAATCGCCAGGTCCGCATCATCCAGGCGCTTGGCCAGGGCACGTGCACGCACTACGCCGCCGACATCCGGTGATACCACCATCAGGTCAGGATATTTTTCACGCCACACATCACCCAGCAAAATGGGTGAGGCGTACACGTTGTCCACCGGGATATCAAAGAACCCCTGGATCTGATCCGCATGCAGATCCACGGTCAACACGCGATCGGCACCGGCATTACCTATCATGTCGGCAACTACCTTGGCAGTGATCGGCACGCGCGCCGAACGGGGACGGCGATCCTGTCGTGCGTAACCGAAGTACGGCACCACGGCAGTAATTCGGGCAGCGGATGAGCGACGCAGGGCATCGATCATCACAATCAGTTCCATCAGGTTGTCATTGGTTGGCGCACAGGTGGGTTGTACGATGAAAATGTCCTTACCGCGGACATTTTCCATCAGCTCCACCATGGTTTCGCCATCACTAAACTGGCCAACGACAGCT
>JASFOS010000206.1:0-3842 GCA_050116415.1 Thioalkalispiraceae bacterium | reverse complement strand
CATTTACAAACAGGAAACAGTCACTTGCTTCGCTGATGTAGGCAAAACGGCTTTGCGCATCACGATAGATAATCTCGTGGCTATCCAGTGTTTTTAAGAGCGTATCCCGGGTCATGGTCGCGGTTTCGTAATCAGCTTGATACTTGGGCTCGGTGATATAACGGGCGAACCAGTGGTTGATGTATTGATTATCCAGCTCCTTGAGACGCACGATATCCCGGATCCGGGCAAGTGCCTGTGCAGAGATTTCACCGGGGTTTTGCTGGCGGGTTAAATCCTGGTCTTGATAGCGCTCGGTTTCATCAAGCCGGGGCAGTAAATCGTCAATAAAACTACCCAGGATTTCCGAGCGTGCGGGGGCCCGGAAGCCAACCGAGCAGGTAATGCAATCATCCTGTGCGACACCGTAATGCGCGATATTGGGAGGCAGATACAACATATCACCCGGCGCCAGGGTCCAGGCCTGTTCCGCTTCAAAACCTTGTAATATGTTGAGCGAAATACCTGGTATGCAGTCGCCCATGTCATACTGGCGGGTATTTATCTGCCAGTGACGATGGCCCTGGGTCTGAATTAAAAACACATCGTATTGATCCAGGTGTGGACCGACTGAGCCATGTTCAGGCGCGTAACTCATCATGATGTCATCGATGCGCCAGTCGGGGATAAAGCGAAACGGTTCAATCAGGCTGGCCACTTCCGGCACCCAGCTGTCGACCCCCTGTACCAGCAGGGTCCAGTGGGTTCCCGGTAAAGACGCGAAGCGGGATTCATCAAAAGGGCCATGCTCGACTGTCCATGGCGCAGGGCCATGTTTTTCAAGGACCAGGCGCGACTCAACCTCGGCTTCGCAGGCAAGTCCCGCCAGCTCATCTGCCGATAACGGGGACTGAAAACCGGGAAAGGCACCACGCACCAGCAACGGCTGTTTTTGCCAATAGTCAGCCAGGAACTGTTCAACCGTTAACCCGCCGAGCAGTTGTAATGCCTCTGACATGGGGCTGGCTAGATGTTTTTTGCCTGTTCGATGGCGTTACCGATATAACTGGCCGGTGTCATTGCCATCAGTTCCTGCTTGGCCTGTTCGGGAATATCGAGCTTACTGACAAATTCACGGATACCATTTGCATCGATGCGCTGCCCGCGGGTCAGTTCTTTTAACTTCTCATAGGGTTGTTCGATGCCATAGCGACGCATGACTGTCTGGATCGGTTCGGCAAGCACTTCCCAGTTATTGTCCAGGTACTCGGCAGTTTTTTGCTCGTTGACTTCCAGCTTGCTGATACCGCGCAAGCTGGACGAGTAGGCGATGATGCTGTGCGCTACCCCGACACCAAGGTTACGTAATACCGTCGAGTCGGTCAGATCACGTTGCAGGCGCGAGATGGGTAACTTGGCCGCCAGGTGATCGAAAATGGCATTGGCCAAACCCAGGTTACCTTCGGAATTTTCAAAATCTATCGGGTTCACCTTGTGCGGCATGGTTGAGGATCCCACTTCACCCTTGATGGTTTTCTGCTTGAAGTAGCCCATCGAGATATAACTCCAGATATCACGATCGAAATCGACCAGGATGGTATTGAAACGTGCCAGCGCATCGAAGAACTCGGCCACATAATCATGCGGTTCGATCTGTATGGTATACGGGTTCCAGCTTAATCCCAGGCGCTCTTCGATAAAACTCTGGGCAAAGGCGGGCCAGTCAATATCCGGATAGGCGGAAAGGTGGGCGTTGTAGTTGCCGACGGCACCGTTAATTTTACCAAGCATGGGAACGCTGGCAATTTGTTCACGCTGGCGTTTAAAGCGGTAAACAAAATTGGCCATTTCCTTGCCAACGGTTGAAGGCGAAGCAGGCTGGCCATGGGTATGCGATAACATGGGAATCTCGGCATAGCGGTGCGCCATATCGCGAACTGCGTCGATCACCTCATCCAGCATGGGCATAACGACCTGGGTGCGTGCTTCGCGCAACATCAAGGCATAAGACAGGTTGTTGATGTCCTCCGAGGTACAGGCAAAGTGGATAAATTCGCTGATTTTTTCCAGTTCGTCGTTACCGGCAATCTTTTCCTTGAGGAAGTACTCTACTGCCTTGACGTCGTGATTGGTGGTGCTTTCAATATTTTTCACGCGCTGCGCGTCTTCTTCTGAAAAAGATTCGACAATATCGTTGAGTATTTTTTGAGCATGTTCACTGAAAGCGGGTACTTCATTGATTCCGGGATCTGCTGCGAGATGCTGTAACCAGCGGACTTCTACCAGGACACGATGACGGATCAAGCCATATTCGCTGAAGATGGGACGCAAGGCTTCGGTTTTATTACCGTAACGACCATCAATGGGCGATACAGCGGTGAGGTTAGATAGTTGCATAAGGACTCCAGCATGTTCCTGACAGATGTAATTTAGTTGGCTAGTTTACACTATTTTTTAATAGTGTTTCCAGTCTGTCGTCTTCTAACCTGTTGAAATTAATGAATAAATAATTATATTAAACTTTGTATGGTTTTTACCGATAACTAGTTTCTCAACATACGGATGATGTTAGCAGTTGATATGCGGAAAATAACAGCGCTCATAAAATTACAGGAAAAGCACCTGGCATCAGGCTTCTTTGCGATCGTTATCTTATTTGTCATTGTGACCTCAATCACCATTTTTCACACAAGAAAGACCAGCCAAATCGTCTTTACTGAATTACATAATTATGAACAACAACGTGACCTGGTGCACGAGATTTGGCATGACAACCGGAAACGCCAGATTATTTTTCGTGACATCCTGTTGAATACCCAGGATCCTTTTATCCAGGACACGCTATGGCGTGATGCGGATAGCCTGGCAACCAATGTCTACCTGAACAGTAATAAACTGGAAAAAACGCTCAAAACCATTGGGGAAAAACAGCAGTTTAAAAAGGTACGCAGCATCATGCGTGATGCGTACCTGGAAAAAAACCAGACTGTCGAGGACGTGGTTTACCAGGGTAAAACGCTTGATTTATCACGCCAGTTGTCATCCTTGCTCGATGCACAAGACAGTATTTTTGTCCAGATCGAGATACTTGAACATTTAATTCAGCAAAATCATAAATCAAGATTAACTGACATCGAGGATACTAACCGCAAACATATATTATTGATAAGCGTTATTACCCTGCTGGTTATCCTGACTTCGATAACCTTGTCCATGGCAGTCATCTCAAGGAAAAAATCACAGGACAGGATCATTGATCGGCATATCGGAGAAATAAACCACCTGAATAAATCGCTGGAAAAACGTGTGCAACAGCGTACCAATGAACTTGTCCTGGCCAGGGACGAGGCGGAACGCTCAAGCCAGGTAAAAAGTGAGTTTCTCTCCAACATGAGTCATGAGTTACGAACACCGTTGAATGCCATATATGGTTCGGCCCAGATCCTGCAAACACTGACCAAGGATTTCAAGGAGGATGATAAGGAATGGGTGCATCATATTCTTGATTCATCACGTCATCTCAAGAACCTGATCAATGATGTGCTGGATATTTCAAAAATCAGTGCCGGCAAACTGACTATCGCAAAAACAGAAGTAAGTATAGAAGATAGCCTGGTTGATGGCCTGGAATCGATCAGGCCGCTGTTAATGGATAAAAAGATTACCCTGACCCGAGAAAAGAGCTGTTCATACCATGTGGTGGCAGATCCGCTCAGGTTGAAACAGGTGTTAATTAATCTTCTGACCAACGCGATCAAGTACAACCACATTGGTGGTTTGATTGATTTAAGTTGTACTGAGCTCGAGAATGGTTTCGTTCGCATCAATATCAAGGATTCCGGCGAAGGCATCAATGAAGAGGA
>JASFOS010000205.1:0-3855 GCA_050116415.1 Thioalkalispiraceae bacterium | reverse complement strand
CTACCCGAACTGAATGAACGTTGGCGCCACTCGGCCAATGAAAGGGTAATCTGAAAATCGACGCTGCACTATATCAATGAAACTCGTTTACATTGCATTCATCCTGTCAACCGGAATGCTAATCGCATGCTCATCAAACCCGCATTACGATGCTCACAAGGCACACCACACCCAATCAGGCTTTAAAAATATTTATTATGACGATAGTAAGGGTTTTCTCGCCTTCCTGAAGTGGCGCTGGCAAAAGTTATTCAAGGATATTCCCGGTGTCGAGGATTATGCTTTCAAACTTGATAATACGCACCACGAGATTTTGAAAACCAACACGGATAAAACCTCCCTGACCTGGATCGGCCATGCCACCTTCCTGCTCCAGTTTGCCGGCCTTAACATCCTGACCGATCCGCAATTTTCACAGCGTGCCTCACCGGTTACCTGGGCCGGGCCACCACGCGTGATCCCACCGGCACTTGCGATCAACGACTTGCCGGAGATCGACGCGGTCGTCATTTCACATGACCACTATGACTCGCTGGATGTGGCCTCGGTTAACGCCCTGGCAAGGCATAACCGTGAACGCGAGTTAATTTTCCTTGTGCCACTGGGCTTGAAAGCCTGGTTTGATGAACTGGACCTGCCGCCGGTCAAGGTGGTCGAGCTTGACTGGGCACAAAGTTATACTATCGATAACGTGACATTTACTGCTGAACCCAGCCAACACTGGAGTAAGCGCAGCCTGTTTGATGCTTACCAACGGCTGTGGGCCTCGTGGGTCATCAAAGCCAACGATATACGGATATTTTTTGCCGGTGATACCGGCTACGCCCAACACTTCAAGGATATCGGTAACAAGTACAAGGAGTTTGACCTGGCCCTGCTGCCGATTGGCGCCTATGAACCACGCTGGTTCATGAAACCCTACCACGTCAACCCGGAAGAAGCGGTAAAGATTCATCGAGACATCCATTCCCGCTATTCTGTCGGCATGCACTGGGGTACCTTTATCCTGACCGACGAACCACTGGATGAGCCGCCCATCAAACTGGCCGAGGCTCTAAAAAAATACCAGCTGCCTGAATCCAAGTTTGAAGTGTATAAGCATGGTGAAACACGCTTTCTCGACAAGCTGTTTACAAAATAAAATACAGGTTAAACTCTGGCTGGCTTATTGATCGGGGTATGTCCAAAATATGAAATCAACCATTCTCGAGCGATACGAATCAACCGCTGATGGGCAGGTCATTATCGATATTGCAACTTCCCGGATTGAGGATCTTTATGACGATTTCGACCGTTATGCACCCTATATAAGAAGAGATCTGAAACAGGACCTGGGTGATTATTTGATCGACTGCGCCAAAGAGATCAAGTATAAACCATTCATCATTCGCTTTAGTTTCACACAAGCCCCGGGCAGCGATAAGGAATCACGCATCCGCCAGAGTATTAATAGCTACTTTCTTTATCTTGCCGACAATGAGCGAGAAAATATCTTACAGACATTTCGCAAGTCTGCCACCCTGCTCATCATTGGTCTCGCTATTTTGTTCCTGGCCGTATACTTCAACCAGTCTCTGGGCGAATCGCGCAGCGTAGTTGAAGATGTTTTTGCGGAAGGACTTACCATCGCTGCATGGGTATCATTATGGGAGTCGTTTGCCGTTTTCCTGATTGAATGGTTTCCGCGCCGCAAAAATATTTTGCTGTTCCGGCGCCTGGCCCATGCCCCGTTATCTTTCACAGTTGGAAAATAATCGCCAGCAACAAACAGCGATCCCGCTATCAGGGCTCTCAACGCCCATACCCAGCATTACAAGCTCAATTAGAACCTACCTGACCAGGCAGGTGTCGACCAGCACAAATGGCCTCATTGGATCATGACACGGTCAAGCTTATCAGTAATATCGGTTGATTTTCTTAAACCGTACTTCGCCGCTTTCCTGTAAAGTTCTGATGCATATCCTTTACCATTTTTTACGATCTTGCCCGCGTCGTATAACACCGCCAGGTTATAGATGGCCTTGGGATTGTTTTGGCGGCTGGACTTCAGTATCCAGTGATGCGCCAGCTGGTAATCCTGTCTCACCCCTACCCCATTAGCAAACATGCAGCCGATTTTGTTCTGCGCATGACTATCCCCGGCCCTGGCCGCGATCAACAGCCAGGCCGCTGCCTGCTTGTAGTCAACCTCAACCCCTTTACCGTACATATAGAATCCCGCCACTGACTCGGCAAGGTTGAATTCTCCGGAATCGACCGCCGCCACATACCAGCGAAGCGCTTCGCGATAATCTTTTTTTACACTTTTACCAAAATTGTAATGCCAGGCCAGCCAGCCGAACGCCGGGCTAAAACCGGCATTTGCGGCATCACTGATATTTTTAAAACTGGCTTCCAGGTCAATCTCGCCACCCTGGTTATACCGGTACAGCATGCCTAGATAATATTTTGCGATTACGTTTTTCTCATTAGCCGCCGCCAGTCCACAGGTGCTGCGGGCCAGTTCATACTCTTTTGCCTGGTAGGTGCGGCGGCACTCCTGCTCGAGAAACCTTGCTCCATCCTTGATAGCAATATTTTCACCTTGACTATGACCGGAAAGAAAATCCTGGTTAACCCGGTACGTCGCGTAGCCATCCCGGTAATGCTGTGGAACCACCTGCTCATCACAGATGTACATGACTTTGCTTTTCTCTTTGTTAGTCTTTTTTAATAAAACCTGTTTTTTAGTATCAAGCTGAAAATCGAATTGAGATGAATAAAATAGCCTGAATGACTTGTTTTGCTGTTCGATGATAGGTATTACCAACGGCGAATGCTGTGAGAAAAAGTACAACACGTTGTTATATTTAAGGTCGACGCGTTCAAAATGGTTGCTACAATCCCAGTAGCTGGATAGCCAGTTATCCAGAATCGCGTCATCAAAAGAACCTGTCAGGTCGTACAAGTCCTCCGGCTTGGCCGTTTTTTTGTCGTAAACATTAGGTGACAGCCATTTGTTCTTATTAATAGCAGCTCGTCTGTCGGCTGGTGTTCGTTTATTAACTTCAGTTGATGGTGGTTGGATGCCAGCCGGGTTTTGATCGCTAAATGTTACATGTCCGGATGGTGATACTTCGCGATAAATCGCTGCCTGTGCAATGACTGAAGTCATCACTAAAATACCAATAAACAAACTTGTTATTCTTTTCATTGGTAAAGCACCTTCCCGGTAACAGGTTAATTCTTATTCTACTTCCATTGCAGCACGCCCAGGTAACTGGCCATGCCGGCATACGCCAGCCCACACCCTACCAGGGTAGCCAGGACTGGTCGCATATCCAGTCCTGGTTTGAGAATCGCTTCTGCTGGATTAGCCGGGTTGTAGAATATCGTTGCGTGTTTTTCATTCAACCTGGCATTCAGGTATGCCTCTGCCTGCTCGTAACTATCGAAATAAATGGTATTGTAGTCGTCGCGAATATCCTTGGAATATCGCTGGCCATTGACTTCATATTCAAGGTCGGCCACCACGCTGAATTGCTGTTTTCCTTCCATCGTAAACTCACGCACCTTGCCATGCTTTATTTCATAAAGCGCTTTTGGCCAGGACTTGCTGCGCAGGTTTTTGATCAGGTAAAGAATACTTGTTGTCGCCATGTAAGCACCAAACAGCGACAAGGCGATCCAGGCAAGATTAACCGCCGAATCTGATCGGCTGGTTAGAGCAACAAAAATAACAATAATTAACGCCAATATGGCTAAATGAGGCAGAATTTTTTTCAATCTATGTTCTTCTATATTGTTTTTTATGATACTTATATTGGTCGGTTTTTCCTCACGGTGTTAATTCAACTGCTCCTCAACCAGCTCGAT
>JASFOS010000204.1:0-3935 GCA_050116415.1 Thioalkalispiraceae bacterium | reverse complement strand
AAATCCCCGGCTTGATCGAATACTCAAACCTGAGGGAACTGCCTGACAATATTGTTTATGTTCCATATTATATGCCGCGTGATTTGCCCAAATACCAGAATGACAATGAATATTTCATCAAGGAAGCTACCCATTACCTGAAAACCATCGATGACTCGTTACAGGATGAAGATATCTTGTCAGTCCATGCCTCACGTTATGGCTACGCGCAGCCCGTCTGTCCACCCGGTTTCAAGGAATGTCTGCCGCCCATCAAAACCAGTATCGACGGACTCTTTGTAGCCGATACCTCCTATTACTACCCTGAAGATCGCTCGATATCTGAAAGTGTGCAGGTCGGCAAACAAATGGCACGACTTTATCAGCAGGAACATTCATGAAGCGCCTACAAGACAGTGAGTTCTTTCGCTTTCTTGTCGTCGGTGGGTTGGCAGCACTGGTGAATTTTTTATCGCGCCTGTTTTTTAGCGAATGGATGTCTTTTCGCTACGCGGTGGTGGTGGCCTATATCGTTGGCATGTTAACCGCGTTCACGCTTTCAAAACTGCATGTCTTCGAAGCCTCCGGCAAACATCCTGGCAACGAGTTATTGTTTTTCACCATTGTCAACCTGGTGGCGGTGATACAGGTCTGGCTAATCAGCGTTGGCCTGGCCGAGTACCTGTTTCCCGGTATCGCGTTCACTTTCTACCCGGAAGAGGTGGCACACCTGATCGGCTTGAGTATCCCGGTGATCACCAGTTACTACGGTCATAAATACCTGTCATTTGCCAAGGCAAGGGTTGGGTAAAATCAGTAATTATTGCTAGAATTGCGCCTGGTAAATATTATCAATAGAGAATGAATTCATGAAAATCACTGTGTTTGGTTCAGGCTATGTGGGACTGGTAACAGGCGTCTGCCTTGCCGAAGTGGGTAACGATGTGCTGTGCGTGGATATTGATGCCGAAAAGATCAAGCGTCTCCAGAACGCGGATATCCCCATTTACGAGCCTGGCCTTGAAGACATGGTGATAAAAAACCAGAAAACAGGCCATTTGTCTTTCACCACCGATGTAGAGGCAGCTGTCGAACATGGGCTGTTCCAGTTTATCGCGGTAGGCACGCCACCCGATGAGGATGGCTCTGCCGATTTGCAATATGTACTGGCGGTGGCCAATTCCATTGGCCAACACATGGATGAATACAAGGTTGTGATTGACAAGTCAACGGTGCCGGTGGGTACTGCGGATAAAGTCAAGGCGGCTGTACAAGCACAACTGGACAAGCGCCAGGCTAACCTGGATTTCGACGTGGTTTCCAACCCCGAATTTCTTAAAGAGGGGGCCGCCATCGATGATTTCATGAAGCCGGATCGCATTGTTGTTGGTACAGACAACAAGAAAACCGAAGACTTGCTGCACTCCTTGTACGCGCCTTTCAATCGCAACCGTGAGCGCCTCATTGCCATGGATATCCGCTCAGCCGAACTGACCAAGTACGCGGCCAACGCGATGCTGGCGACCAAGATCAGTTTCATGAATGAACTTTCCAACATTGCCGAACGTACCGGCGCGGATATTGAAAAAGTGCGTAATGGTATCGGTTCTGATTCGCGTATTGGCTACCACTTTATTTACGCGGGACCGGGTTACGGCGGTTCCTGTTTTCCAAAGGATGTTAATGCCCTGGTAAGGACGGCACGTGAACACGGCTACGAAGCTGAATTACTGAACAGCGTTGAACAGGTTAATTTCCGCCAGAAACAGGTGATGTTCAGCAAAATCAAGCATCATTTTGGCGCTTCACTGAAAGGCAAAACCATTGCCCTGTGGGGACTGGCTTTCAAGCCCAAAACCGATGATATGCGTGAGGCACCCAGCCGCGTGCTGATGGAAGCGCTGTGGGATGCGGGGGCGACAGTCCGCGCGTTCGATCCCAAGGCCATGGAAGAGACCACCCGGATCTACGGTGAGCGTGACGACCTGGTTTTATGTGACACGCCGGAAGATGCGTTGAGCGGTGCCGATGCGCTGGTGTTGATGACTGAATGGCGTATTTTCCAAAGTCCGGACTTTGACCTGATCAGGCAAAAGTTAACCCAACCGGTTATTTTTGACGGTAGGAACATTTATACCCAGGATGTGATGGATGAGTATGGCTTTACCTATTATGCCATTGGGCGTGGAAAGTCTGTTTACTCATAGAAAATAATCAGAACGTGACGTATAAAGCCAGGCCATTGAGCCTGGCTTTTTTTTTGAATATGAATCCTCGGGCCGGGCTCGACAGTTTGCCTGGCAAACTGAACGCACTCAGATGAAAAATAAAATAAGCGGGTGCGGACAAATTTGTAGGGAACAAATTTGAATTGCCGTAGGCAAGCCCGAAGGGTGAAAACCAGGGATGGTTTTCATAAACCGCGAAGCTGGTGAGAGCAATATACGACGGACATAAAAAAACCAGATCCGCTCGAATCTGGTTTTATTTGTTTGGCTCCCCGGGCCGGGCTCGAACCAGCGACCCAATGATTAACAGTCATTTGCTCTACCAACTGAGCTACCGGGGAAATGAGGCGTGTATGGTACTGATGCGGTGACGTTTGGTCAACTGCTTTTCAGGGATAAAATCCGGTGAATTTATGAGCAGGAAATGGCCGTGTTTTGCGCCGTTTTGTCAGACAACCTCAGGCGCCCGGTGCGAAATAAAATCAGTGCCTTGCCATAGTCAGGACGGTGATCAATACATATGGTAAACGTCCCGTTGGGAAAGGCGCTGCCATCCGCCTTGTAAACCAGGTAGCCATCGATGCCAAAAGCACCATCAAAATTGATTTGCGTATTGCCGGCGAGCGCCTGGCCAACGGTGAGCAACGTTTCATTCTCATCGTGCTGGCGGTTTTTGTTGTCGTCCTCGAAACCTATCCAGCCCTGTGACCAGTCACCTGAGCTTGCACAATGGACCCGGTCTGCCGTTTGGCAGACGGTAATGCGGCGATTACGCTTGATAGCCTCGGAACGACTCAGTGCCAGGGTGCCGACCAGGTGATTGATCTCGGTACTGGCACGATTACTGTCCAGCAGATGGTGAAGCGATGGAACACCAATGCTAAACACGAGCGATACCACGGCAAGCGTGATGAGCAGCTCAAGAAATGTAAAGCCGGTGCATTTCCCGGCGCTGAAATGAAAAATCCCGTGGCAGCCGACCCTGGCACCACGGGATTGTGAATTGATGACATCCATGTCAACCCCCCACATCCTTGTTGACAGTAAAGATACCAGAACGTGGCTATCTTGGAAGTTCCCGGCTGTAGGGATACATGGACAGTTTTTGTAGGACAATTCCTATATTGCTATAGGAGTTTTCCTAGATTTTGCGCAGACGCTCCAACGCCGTCTCCAGGTTCTCGGTGCTGGTCGCGAACGACAGGCGAAGATGGCCTTCCAGGCCAAACGCGGAACCGGGTACCAGGGCGATTTCGGCCTTTTCCAGCAGGTATTCGGCGAGCTGCACATCGGTTTCAATACCGTCCAGCCTGGCGATCAAACCACGCACATCGGGGAACGCATAAAACGTACCGTCGCCGCGCAGGCAATGAAAACCGTTAATGGTATTCAAACCGTCGATGACAAGGTCATGACGGGCTTTAAAGGCCTTCAACATTTCCGCCACGCAAGACTGGTCACCATTAAGGGCCGCGGTAGCGGCAACCTGGGAGATAGAAGTGGGGTTAGAAGTACTCTGTGACTGGATCTTCTTCATCGCTTTAATCAGCTCAGCCGGTCCGGCCGCGTAACCAATGCGCCAGCCAGTCATGGAATAGGCTTTTGACACACCGTTCAGAACCACGGTGCGTTCATAAAGTTCCGGACAAGCATTAAGAATGTTCAGAAAACCTTCTTCCGTCCAGATGATATGTTCATACATGTCGTCAGTAGCGATCAAAATATCAG
>JASFOS010000203.1:0-3991 GCA_050116415.1 Thioalkalispiraceae bacterium | reverse complement strand
TGTAGGTTGTGACCTTGCCGTCTTTGAGTTCAGCCACCCTGGTTGGCGAGCCGATACTGATTTCATCCATGCCGTCTTCGGCATGCACCACCAGCACATGTTGACTACCCAGCTTGCCCAATACCTTGGCTAACGGCTCCAGCCATTGTTCACTGTATACACCCAGCACCTGGTTGGGCGCACCGGCGGGGTTGGTAAGCGGGCCAAGTACATTAAAAATGGTACGCACCCCCATTTCCTTACGCGGGCCAATCGCATGCTTCATGGCGGAATGATGCGCCGGTGCAAACATGAAACCCACGCCAACCTGTTCAATGCACTGTGCGACCTGTTCCGGAGTTAACTGTAAATTGACCCCGGCCGCTTCCAGTACATCGGCACTGCCTGATTTGCTGGATACCGAGCGGTTGCCATGCTTGGCAACACTACCACCCGCGGCGGCAACCACGAAGGCACTGGTGGTGGAAATGTTAAAGGTACTGGCACCATCACCACCGGTACCACAGGTGTCCACCATGTGCTCGGCCTTCACATCAACATGGGTAGCCAGTTCGCGCATCACGCTTGCTGCCGCAGCGATCTCGTCTACTGTTTCGCCTTTCATGCGCAAACCAATCAGGAAACCACCAATCTGCGCCGGAGTGGCTTCACCGGTCATGATGGTGCGCATCACCGATGTCATCTCATCGACACTCAGATTCTTGCCTTCTGTTACGGCTTTAATCGCGGCTTGCATATCCATTTCTTTATTCCTCGTTATTAACGCAGAGTAATGATTATTCTCTGTAATTATTCACAAATATTATCTACGTTTAATAATTTACCATTATCTAAAAGAGTTATTAACAAGTTATATCTTTATATGATACTCGACCACGTGAGTTCATTCTCATCACCAAAATACCCGGATTTATACAAAACAACTTATTACCCTTTGTGGCCTTGCCTTGTACTATTTACCCTCTAAAAAATTTTTCAGTAACTGGTGACCGGCATTGGTCAGGATTGACTCGGGATGAAACTGCATACCCTGGATCGCATACTGCTTGTGGCGCACACCCATGATTTCATCCATGTTGCCGTTTTCATCCTGTGTCCAGGCGGTAATTTCCAGGCAGTCCGGAATAGTTTCTTTTTCAATGACCAGCGAGTGATAGCGGGTCGCTTCAAACGGGTTTTCGATACCACTGAACACACCGCTATCCTTGTGATACATCATGGATGTTTTGCCATGCATGATCTGTTTGGCATGAATAATCTTGCCGCCAAACACCTGGCCAATACTCTGATGGCCCAGGCACACTCCCAGGATCGGCAACTTGCCGGCAAAGTGTTTAATCGCCTCCATGGAAATGCCTGCTTCATTGGGCGTACACGGACCCGGTGAAATCACCAGGTATTCCGGCTTTAGCTTTTCAATTTCCTCAATGGAAATTTGATCATTACGATGCACCACTACCTCGACACCCAGTTCGCCAAAATATTGCACCAGGTTATAGGTAAAGGAGTCGTAATTATCGATCATCAATAACATAATATATTTTCTCCAACGCAAAGACGCTGAGGCGCAGAGAACGCAAAGTTTATTTTTTCATAAACCATTCACAATACGCTTTATACCTGCCTTCAAAACGGGCGCATTAAAATTAATCAACAAACCAAGTCTCTTACCGGTTAATCTTAAATAAGACAGTAACTGCGCTTCATGTACTGGTAAGAGTTTTTCTACAACTTTCAGCTCAAGTACAACAGAATCATTAACAACAATATCCATTCTATATGCACAATCAAAATCCAGTTGTTTATATCCTGCCTTAATAGGTACCTCGACTTCATAAGGTACACCTCGAATAGCCAGCTCATGCTGTAAACATTGATGATACACCGACTCGAGCAAACCCGGACCCATTTCCCGGTGTACTTCTATTGCGGCTCCTATCACCAAATTAGATAAACTATTCTCTTTCATTATCGCACTCCTTTGCGATCTTGGCGTCTTCGCGTCTCTGCGTTGAAATCTACCTCATTTGTGAACGTTATCCAGGCCGGCTTCAGCCATGGCCACGGCGCGGAATACCGCGCGTCCCTTGTTCATGGTTTCATCCCACTCGTTGCGTGGAATCGAGTCATAAACGATGCCGGCACCGGCCTGGATGTGTAAGGTTTTGTCTTTAATCACCGCGGTACGAATCGCAATCGCGGTATCCATGTTGCCATTCCAGGCCAGGTAGCCGACCGCACCGGCATACACGCCGCGCTTGACCGGTTCCAGTTCATCGATGATTTCCATGGCGCGAATCTTGGGCGCACCGCTGACCGTACCTGCCGGGAAAGTGGCGCGTAATACATCCATGGCACTCATGCCGTCTTTTAACTGGCCGGTGACATTGGAGACGATATGCATGACGTGCGAGTAACGCTCGATGATCATTTTGTCGGTTAACCTGACACTGCCGGTTCTGGCAATCCGCCCCACGTCGTTACGCCCCAGGTCGATGAGCATCAAATGCTCGGCCAGCTCCTTGGGATCGGCCAGTAAATCCTGCTCCAGGGCAACGTCATCAGCCTCGGTTTTTCCACGAGGCCTTGTTCCCGCGATGGGACGTACTGTCACTTCATCGTCTTCCAGGCGCGTGAGGATTTCCGGCGAGGAACCCACGATGTGAAAATCACCCAGGTCCAGGTAATACATATAGGGTGAGGGGTTCAGACTGCGCAGGGCACGGTACAGATCCAGTGGCCGGGCATTAAACGGGATCGACAGGCGCTGCGACAATACCACCTGCATCACGTCACCATCGGTGATGTATTGCTTGCTCTTGTTAACCGCGTCCTCAAAACCCTGTTGGGTAAAACCGGAAACAAAGTCCGATTCACTGACCTTGACGGAACTCGCCTTGGCCTCATGTTTAACCGGGGTATCCAGCTGCTTGACCAGCGCATCAAGCCGCGCCTGGCCTTTAGTTAACGCCTGTTGATCATCCGCATCGACATGCACGATGACATACAACTTGCCACTGAGGTTATCAAACACCACCAGCTCATCAGATACCATTAATAATATGTCTGGCGCTCCGATGGTATCCGGGTTAGGACAGCTGGCCAGGCGTGGCTCGATATAGCGAATGGTATCGTAGCCGAAATAGCCAACCAGGCCACCGGTAAAACGTGGCAAGTGCTCGACCTCGGGCACCTGGTAGTGGGCTTGCAGTTGTTCAATCCAGGCCAGCGGATCATCGACATCCAGCGATTCAACCTCGTTACCCTGTTCCAGTACGCTGATGTGTTTACCGGCGATTCTTATTACCTTGTGGCACGGCAAGCCGATAATGGAATAACGCCCCCATTTTTCACCACCGTGCACTGATTCGAACAGGTAGGAATAGGGGCCATCAGCCAGTTTGAGATAGGTGCTCAGTGGCGTATCGAGATCGGCCAGCACTTCGCGCATCAGCGGGATGCGGTTATAGCCTTGCGCAACATAAGCATTGAATTGTTCTTGATTCATTCGTTTTACCTGAAGATTACATTTTCCAAATACAAAAAGACGACGGAGTACGGCCTAGGCACGCCATCGTTTCTGTATTTGCAAATTGTGTAAGTTCTTCAGGTACATGTTCTTTTTACGTATCGTTCTCAGGCAACGTTTGTTTCTGCCTTGCCCAGAATATCGGGCAATTCCGCCATCGAGTCAATCACCGCATCCGGGTGGGCATCACGAATATCAACGCCATGGTTATAACCATAGCTCATGCAGACAATCTGGAAACCCGCAGCCCGTGACGCTTTCACATCACTGATGGAGTCGCCCAGCATCATGGCATTTTCCGGTTTGACACCGAAAAATTCCGCGGCATGTAACAGCGGCAGGGGATCCGGTTTTTTCTTCTCCAGCGTATCACCACAAATGATAATGCTGAAGTCGTCGTGCACCCCCAGGTCTTTTAACAGCGGGATAGTGAATTGCGCGGCCTTGTTGGTGACGCAACCC
>JASFOS010000202.1:0-3998 GCA_050116415.1 Thioalkalispiraceae bacterium | reverse complement strand
TTCATTGAGCAAAAACGGCCTGACCGTGGCCTCGGTCGAACGTCGCCTGCTGGTCAAAAATAACTTTTTACACTTCAGCTCGCATGCCGAAGTTTCAGGCATTGCCTCGTTACTCTCTGACGAAACTATCCACGAAGACAGTGTTCTGGAATTTAACAATGGTACACTGCTTTCGCATCTGTATAGTCATGAACAAAAGAGTCATGACAAAATCATTCACGTCATCTTCAATTACTCCAACAACACCATCATCAATACCGGCAATAACAAGACCTGGCCATTAACAGCGAACGCGTTTGATATCCTGGGTTTCCAGATAGGTCTGGCACAGGCACTCAAACAGGGACACGAGGAACTGCGCTTTACCATCGTTGAACAAAAACGCATCGGTAATCATCAATTGCAACAGATCGGTAGCGAAACCCTGCAACTGGCAGGGCATTCACTGGCAACCACCAAACTGCGCTACCTGGATAAAAAGAAGAATCGCCAATTTACCTTCTGGTGCGCCAACCGCCTCGATTTTTTACCGGTACGGGTCGAGCGCAAAGATGCCGATGGTGATATTTCCCTGCTGGAACTGGACCGCTGGCACAGCAACCCGTCCCTGGTAACAGACTGAAAATCCCCCGCATTTACGCCAATACCCCTTCAATATATTTAAGAATTCCCACTGCTTGCCGTTAAAGTAAGTAACTTTATATCCATACTTTATATATTGGTTGTAACCTATTGATTCTATGTGGAAATTCACACGCTCCGTCATTCTCCTGATTTTTTTAGGGTTATGTCCTTTTACCGTCGCACAAGCCCAGGGCAAACCGACGATTCGAATTGGTGTCCTGGCTATCTGGGGAGAAAAGCTTGCCCGCAAGATGTGGCAACCCACTATTGATTACCTGAACCGCGAACTCCCGCAGCAGCGTTTTGTCATGCTGCCACTGACACTGGCGGCCGCTACAACCGCCACCCGTAATCACGACATCGACTTCATCATCACCAACCCGGGCAACTATGTTTCACTGGAAGCCCGGTTTGATATTACCCGGATACTCACACTACGCAGCCGACGCCAGGGACACATTACCACCCAGTTCAGCGCCGTGATTTTCAGTCGTGCAGACCGTGAAGATATCAAGTCACTCCATGATTTAAAAAATAAAACGTTCATGGGCGTCAAGGAAAGTGCCTTTGGCGGCTTTCAAATGGCCTGGCATGAGTTAATGCAACACGATGTGGATCCTTTTGAAGATTTTACTTCCCTGACGTTCAGTGGTTTTCCACAGGACACGGTCGTTTATGCCGTGCGTGATGGCAAAGTGGATGCTGGCACGGTACGTACCGGTACCCTGGAACGGATGGCCAATCTTGGCGACATCGATCTTGCCGACTACCACATCATTAACGAACAACCAACCAAACAATTCCCATTTAAACACTCAACAACCAGGTACCCGGAATGGCCATTGGCAAAACTTTCCCACATTTCAGAAGAACTCGCCAAACAGGTATCCATTGCCCTGCTCTCTATCCCGCAAGATAGCGAGATTGCAAAAGCCGCCCGCAGCGCAGGCTGGACGGTGCCGCTGGACTACAGTGCTGTTCACACCCTGATGAAAGATTTACAGGTTGGCCCTTATCTGCAAGCAACACAAAACAAACAACGCCTTGATGAACTACAAGCCAATTTCTGGACCATTCTTGCCGTGTTGATCATCACCATCCCGTTTGTTGTTATGTATATCCACAGGTTACGTTTTAATGTTCATCGTAACCAGGTAAAGCTTGAACAGATAGAAAATGAATGGTCACATGCGCTCGATTTTCTCGATGAGCCCATGTACATGGTCGATCTCAACGATAAACTGGTCCGAGCCAATAAAGCATTTTTCAAAAAAATTGGCAGCGATGCCGAGCATGCACTGGGTAAAAAAGTGACCCAGTTTACTCATCCGGAAGGCGAGGAAATACCCTGCAAAGTCTGCCAGGCAAGAAAGGATATGAAAGATACCAGCATTGTGCTTGAAGCCGATGACCCGGTTAACAAGGCAGGGACGCCGATGGAAATCAGTATCAAGGTGGTGCGCAACATACAGGGCCAGCCTATTGGTATCATACAGGGTATGCGCGACCTGACCCAGTCACGCGCATCGGAAGCGGCGATCCGTCAGAGTGAAGCCCTGTTCCGCGGTTTGCTTAACACGACGCCTGACCCACTGGTGGCAACCAACCAACACGGCATGATTACCATCGTTAATACCCAGTTTGAAAAAACCTTTGGTTACAGCCGTGATGAAATCATCGGCCAGGACGTGGAGATCCTTCTCCCGGAACGGCTCAGAAACAAGCACGTCGCCCACAGAAAATCATTCCACATCGAACCCTTCCTGCGACCGATGGGGGCTAACGTCGAGCTGGTTGGCATACACAAGGATGGCCACGAAATTCCACTGGATATCAGCCTGAGTCCGTTTGAAGTGGAAAATGAGACCCTGGTAATCGCTGCCTTGCATGATATCAGTGAACGTATTGAAAGCGAACGTGAATTAAAACGCCTCGCTTCCTATCCCGAGCTTGACCCGATGCCGATCGTGGAATACTCGATGCAGGAACAGCGTGTTACTTATCTTAACTCCGCAGCCAGGCAGTACTTCCCTGAACTGGAACACAACTCAAACGATCACCCGCTACTGGAAAATATCGACGAGTTATATAACGAGTTAAAATCAAATGACAACCAGTTAATCCGTGACATCGAGTTTCATAACACGATTTACGAACAGAACATCAACCTTGATACCGAAACTGACCTGATACGTATTTATTCATGGGATATCACCAAGTTGCGTGAACTGTCACAACGCATGAGTTACCAGGCAACCCATGACTCCCTGACTGGCTTGCCTAACCGACGTGAATTTGAAAACCAGCTCGAACGCGCGATCATGTCTGCAACGCTTGAAGACAAACACCACGTCATGTGCTACATGGACCTCGATCAATTCAAGGTTGTAAATGATACCTGTGGTCACATTGCCGGAGATGAACTGTTAAAACAACTTGCTTCGGTCCTGAAAACCTATATCCGTGACAGCGACACGCTGGCCCGACTAGGGGGTGACGAGTTTGGCCTGCTGTTCACCGGCTGTAATATCAAAGCTGCAGAAAATGTCATGGAAAAAATACGCAAAGCCATCGAAGAATTCCGTTTTCATTGGGAAAGCAAAACTTTCAAAATTGGCGCCAGTATCGGCCTGGTACCCATAGAAAAAGAGTCAGGTACGCTCAGCGACCTGTTGAGTGCGGCTGACACCGCGTGTTATGTAGCCAAGGACCGTGGCCGTAATCAACTCTATATTTACAAGGCAAATGACTCCGTTTCAGAAAAGCATACCGATGAAATGAACTGGATTCATCACATTCATGACGCCCTGGAAAACAATCGTTTTGTTTTATATACCCAGAGAATCGCGCCAAGCTTTGATAATAAACCCAGTTATCACGAAGTCCTGATCCGTATGCTGGGTGAAGATGAGCGGGTCATCCCACCCATGGCTTTTCTAGGTGCCGCAGAACGCTACAACCTGATTTCAGATATTGATTTATGGGTCATCAGGAACAGTCTTGAACAATTCGCAAAACCTGAAATGTCACAATATTTTTTCTCCATTAACCTGTCCGGCCAGACGCTAAGTAACTCGCGCGCCATGAGCCGAATCATTCAATACATAAACGAAATCAATATCGAACCGGAACGTATTTGTTTCGAGGTCACAGAAACCGCCATGATTGCCAACCTTAACTCGGCGGTGCGTTTTGTCAAAACGCTGCGTGGCCTGGGCTGTAAAATGGCACTGGATGATTTTGGTAGCGGCCTGAGTTCATTTGCCTACCTGAAAAACCTGCCCGTCAACTTCCTGAAAATCGATGGTGACTTCGTGCGTAACATGGAAACGGATCCCATTAACGCCGCAATGGTGGAGTCCATTATCCAGGTT
>JASFOS010000201.1:0-4004 GCA_050116415.1 Thioalkalispiraceae bacterium | reverse complement strand
TACCGAGTCTGTACTGTTTGCGCTGGCAAGGATGGTCGAGGCAAAAGATAAAGTTACCGGTGATCATTGTGGCCGTCTCATGCATAACGCGGTGGTATTCGGTAAAAAACTGGGGCTGTCCTACGATGAGCTTGATGCGTTACGGCGTGGCGGGGTGCTGCACGATATCGGCAAAGTCGGTATTCCTGACAAGATCCTGCTCAAGGAAGGCAAACTTACCGATGATGAATGGCAGATCATGAAGCAGCATACCGTGATTGGCGCCAAGTTATGCAGCGGACTCAGTTCCATGAAGAAAACCGTGGACATTATCAGGCATCATCATGAGAGATGGGACGGCAGCGGCTACCCCTATGGCTTATCAGGACATGACATTCCGCTGATTGCCAGGGTGTTTCAGATTGTTGACATCTATGATGCCCTTGCTTCTGCCAGGCCCTACAAAAAGGCATTTAGCAAAGAAAAAATCATCACTATTTTTGAAGAAGAAACCAATAAGGGCTGGCGTGACCCGGAACTAACGAGAATATTTATCGAGTTACTGAAAAACGAGCCTGGTATGTTGATATCAGAGAATAATGTTTCCAATGATCTTGGTGCAAAAATATACAAGGATATTGTAAATGAATGCTTTGATGATAAATGAAGAACCCGTGTTGAGTGCATTGATTATCGATGACGATGAAGCCATGCGCAAGCTGATCAGGATATTTGTCGAGGAAGCCGGTTTCCAGGTTACCGAGGCAGTGGATGGTGATGAAGCGATTGATTTACTCAGCAACGACCAGGACTTTGACCTGGTGATTACTGATATCCTGATGCCCAAGGCGAATGGGAACGAGGTAATCAAGAAGGTGAGGGAAACATCAAACAAAACCCGGATTATTGCCGTATCAGGTGGCAACATGGTGTATGCTGATACCTACCTGGAAATTGCGGAATCACTGGGCGCCGACTATGTTTTCAATAAACCCATCGACTTTACAATGATGAGAAATGTCTTTCAGAGCATAAAGCAGTAATATTCGTCTTATTTTATAAACAATAACAGGCCTCGAGATGCCAACTAATAATATAGAACTACAACAAAGAAATAATATCGCAAGCAAGTATATTTATATTACGCCGGTAATTATCGGCGTAATCCTGATTGTGGCAAGGATTATCAATCCCTTGTTGTTCCATACCCTGGCCGAGTTGTTCGCGATATTCGTAGCGTTCTTGATGAGCATTGTTGCCTGGCATACTTATCATTTTTCAAAAAATAATTACCTGATGTTCCTGGGCTGCGGTTATTTATGGATCGGCGCGCTTGATGCCGGGCATATGCTGACCTATAGCGGGCTGGGTATCTTCGCTTTTAATGATCCGAATGTCACCCTGGAGTTCTGGATCGTGGCAAGGTTCTATGAGTCACTTTTATTATTATCTGCACCGCTATTTCTAAAGAAAAATCTTAACAGGCACTTTTATCTCCTGGTTTTTGCCGTGGCGTCCGTTGTTGCAACCCTGCTGGTGATGTTTGACAAGTTCCCGGTGATGTATATTCCGGATAGCGGCCTTACTCATTTCAAGGTTTACAGCGAGTACGTCATTATACTCTTGCTGGTGTTGGCGATACTGCATACGGCTAAATGGCGTCATTTTATCGATAACACGATTTTTCGTTACATGGTCGCTTCCATTGCCTGTACGGCAGTCGCCGAGTATTCATTTACCCTGTATATCGGCTTCTTCGATATCTCGACTGTTGTCGGTCATATCCTGAAGTTTATCTCGTACTGGCTTATTTATATTGCCATCGTTCGGACCACGCTGATCGAGCCCTTCAACCTGATGGCGAGAGGGGCCAGTACCTACGACGCGATCAATGACCCGGTGATCGTGGTTGACCGCGATGGCCTGATACACGAGTTGAATCGCGCGGCAGTTGAAGCGAGTGAAAAACCAGAACAGGAACTGGTCGGGCAGAGTTGTCACAAGTATTTCCACGACAAAAGCATTTCTGAAGATGAGTGCCAGCTTTGTAAAAAAATATCGATTGGCCAGGCCCCGGATGTGTTCTTGATAAAGCATATTAATAATATGGACTGGACCGAGGTCAGGTTGTCACCGATAAAAACCGGGAAGAACATCGAAGGTTACGTGCATGTCAGCCATAATGTGACCGATACCAAGAAAATGGAAGAAGCCGTGCAAGAGTCGGAACGTCAACTTGCATCAATGCTCGCAAGTATCCGGGATGTCATTTTCAGGACGGACAGCGAAGACAGGATAATATGGACGTCACCCTCGATATATCAATTAACCGGCTACAGCTATAATGAAATTATCGGCAAGCCAATCTGTTATTTGATTATCAACAATACGCGTTTTGTTGAGATGGCGCGCATACTGGAATCCAATTATGGCAACGTGGTGAATTTTGAACTGGAATTGAGGAAAAAAGACCGCAAAAAAATAATCGCCTCTATCAATGCCCAGTATTACTATGATGATCAAGGCAATGTGCTAGGTATAGAAGGCTCAATGCATGATATCACCAATCTCAAGGCCGCCGAGGAGCGATTGATTAAAAGTGAACGGCGCTACAAGAGCCTGGTCGAGAATTTGCCCATAAAATACTTTCTTTACTCGATCGATAAAAATGGCAACTATGTGTATGTCAGCCCGTCTGTCACCCAGGTGCTTGGCTACAAGCAACGCGATTTTCTCCAGTACCATGACACCTACATGACTGATAACCCTGTTAACAGGATAAAACAACAGAACCGTATTTCCATCTTGAAGGATGAGAATGCAGAGCCGTATGAAATCGAGTACATGAATAGTGATGGGCAGACATGCCTGATGGAATTATCCGAATCGCTGGTGAAAGATGAACACGGCCAGGTTATTGGTATCGATGGCATCGCGCATGATATTACCGACAAGAAACGCATCGAAATCGAGACTGAACAGTTGCATCGTCAATTACAACAGGCGCAAAAAATGGAAGCCATCGGCCAGTTGACCGGTGGTATTGCCCACGATTTTAATAATATTCTTGCTTCGATTCTGGGTTATGCCGACCTGGCGAGGGAAAGGTTTGCTGAGGACAAGGAAGGCAAACTGCATGCTTATCTTACCGAGATTCACACGGCCGGTGGTCGCGCCCGTGACCTGATCGCGCAAATGCTGGCATACAGCCGCGGAGGCAGTAGTAACCCCAGGCCGCACCAGATAGAGCCACTGGTTAAGGAGGTCACCAAGCTGCTGCAGTCGACCATTCCATCCAGTATCTCGGTGAATTATGAATTTGAAAAAAATCTTCCCAAGATGATTTTTGATCCCGTTCAAATCCACCAGGTAATTATGAATTTATGCATAAATTCACGTGATGCCATGGAAGGGCATGGGCAGATTGTTATCCATGTTTTTAAGGATTCTGTTTCTGATGCACACTGTGATTCTTGCCATAAGTCGGTCACTGGTGAATATATGGTCATTGAGGTTCGCGACACTGGCCCGGGTATAACCAGTGAAGTCAAACAAAGAATGTTTGATCCCTTTTTCAGCACCAAGGAAACCGGCCAGGGGACCGGGATGGGCCTGTCTGTGGTACACGGGATAGTGCATGAGCATCAGGGCCATATCCTGGTGGATAGTGATTCAGGGACAGGGACAACTTTTAAATTGTATTTCCCGATCAAAGCCATTGACAGCGAGGTAATAGAAACAAGCACCCTGCCTGAACCCGTAAAGCATGGCCATGGACATATCCTGATCGTCGATGATGACGAATCAGTTGCCGGTTTCTTTGCTGAATACCTGGAATCTCATGGTTATGAAGCAACAACCTTTTATGATCCTGTCTCAGCTATAGAACAGTTTGCCCGGGAGCCTTCAAAGTATGACCTGGTGGTTACTGACCAGGTCATGCCCGAGATCAACGGTGACGAGTTATCTGAAATATTACTTTCCAGGCGCCCGGACTTGCCGATAATATTGTGCAGTGGTTACAG
>JASFOS010000200.1:0-4013 GCA_050116415.1 Thioalkalispiraceae bacterium | reverse complement strand
GAAGGCTGCCAAGAAGAAGGTCGCCAAGAAGAAGGTAGCCAAGAAGAAGGTAGCCAAGAAGAAGGCCGCCAAGAAGAAGGTAGCCAAGAAGAAGGCCGCCAAGAAGAAGGTAGCCAAGAAGAAGGCTGCCAAGAAGAAGACCAAGAAGAAGGCCGCTAAAAAGAAGGCTAAGAAAAAGGCCAAGAAGAAAGTAGCCAAGAAGAAAACCAAGAAAAAGGCTGCCAAGAAGAAGACCAAGAAGAAGGTCGCTAAAAAAAAGGCCAAGAAAAAAGCCAAGAAGAAGCTAGCCAAGAAGAAGGCCAAGAAGAAGGTCGCCAAAAAGAAGGCTAAGAAAAAGGCCAAGAAGAAGCTAGCCAAAAAGAAAGCCAGGAAAAAGTAACCAGGCATCAGCCATGATGCCGGGCGTAAAGAGGGCTGTGATGCCCTCTTTTTTTTGTCAGCTTGTCTTCAGCCTGGAAAGTCATTAACCTTGTAAAATCAAGGAAATTATAAAGAACAGGCTGTATTTGCCGATAATTTGTCTGAGATCATGAACTTAATTGAGCTGCTGCGAAAATAAATGGTATGAAAATACTTGCTGTTGATGATAACGAAACCAACCTGAAAGTTGTTACCAGCTACCTGAAGGGACTGGGACACAAGGTGATTTCTGCCACTTCGGGTGAAGATTCCATCAAGTATTTTTCTGATGAACGGCCGGATATGGTCTTGATGGACATCATGATGCCGGGCATGGACGGCTATGAAGCGACACGCAAAATAAAAGAACTATCAGGCAGTGACTGGACACCTGTAATTTTCATGAGCGCACTGGCCCAGGATGATGACAAGATCAAGGGGCTGGATGCCGGTGGCGATGATTACCTGACCAAACCCGTTGAACTCAGTGTACTGGGTGCCAAGATCAATGCCATGCAGCGCATTGCAGATATGCAGCAAACCCTGAAACAAACGCGGGATGAGTTACAGGCCTACAAGGAAGCGGCGGAAGAGGAACATCGTACCGCACAGAACCTGATGTCACGTATTGTCGGCACGGGCCATATTGAGGACAAACGGGTTAAGACCTGGACCGTGGCGGCGGACCACTTCAGTGGCGACCTGATAGCCTCGAGCCTCAACGATGCAGGGCGCATCTATATGATCGTCGCAGATTCGACCGGTCACGGCTTGACCGCCGCCTTGCCACTGGTCCCGGTTTCGCAAACTTTTTTTGCCATGACCAAAAAAGGTTACTCTACCAGTGCCATCGTCACTGCGATGAATAGCCAGTTAAAGCGTATGATGCCGACTACGCGCTTTGTGGCAACCTCGCTGGTGGCCATTGATACTCACAATTGTTCCATCGAAGTCTGGAACGGTGGTAACCCGGTCATTTATTTCTGTGATGAGCAGGGCGAGGTGTTAAGAAAATTTGAACCGGCCTGCCCGGCGTTGGGGATTATTGACGAAGATGCGTTTAATTCAAAGACGGATATGCTGGTTCCTGAGCAGCCGGGTAGCCTGGTAATCTGTTCAGACGGGTTGCTTGATGCTGAAAATGAAAGCGGGGAACTTTTTGGTGAGGCGCGCTTACTTGAAACCCTGAAGCAACCGGGTGATCACTATGAGAATATCAAGAAAAGGGTAAGAGATTTTATTGGCAAGCAGTCTGTAAGGGATGATATTTCCCTGGTGGTCGCCAGCTGTTCCAGGTAATACCTGCTGCAGCTTTCCTCTCAGCTTAATTGCGATGTGAGCGTCCCAGCATCTCCAGTAACAGCACGATTTTCTGACAACACTTTTCCTTGAAACGTTGTAACCAGCCGCGCTTGTTCCATTCAGCCAGTAGTATTTCCCGGCTCTGTTTAAAATCATTTTCAAAAAATGTTCTTATCTCGTCACTGAAGGGCTTGTTGTTGATTTCCTGGTTGGCATCCATGCTCCAGCGGCGGTTCCAGCGATCCAGGTTACTCGAGCCGATACTGGTCCATTGGTCACATAGAATAACCTTGGCATGTAAAAAGCGTGGTTGATACTCAAAAATGCGTACGCCATGTTGCAAGAGTTTTCGATAATAGCTGCGGTAAGCGTGGGTTATCCATGGGTGATCACTATGCGTGTTAGCTAACAGGAGCCTGACATCGACACCACGCTGGGCGGCGCGCTTGAGTTCGCGGCGTAATTTCCGTGGTGCGACGAAATAAGGTGTGGCCAGCCAGACGGTTTGGTAGCTACGTCTTATCTGTTTAATCAGCGAGTGGCTAATTTCCTGGTGCCGAGGCGTATGTGCAATAGTGAGCCGGCCCTGCATATTACTGTCGGTCAAGGCTTGTTCGACGGCTGTGTCAATGACAGAGCTGGCGTATTGTGACCAGATCAGGTTGAATGATGTTAACCAGTCAGCCAGTACCGGGCCGGATATCTTCAATTGAACATCATGCCAGCCAAGCGGGTTATCGACCGTATCGAATTCATCAGTAAAACCTGCGCCACCGGTAAATCCACTTGTACCATCGATGCATATAAATTTTCGATGGTTACGTCTCAGGTTGCCATACCAGTGTTGAAGTTTAACCGGGTTGTAAAAACGCAACTGAATATTGGCATCATAAAGGCGTTGACGATCATGCGGTCGTAATTTCTGCGCGCCATATTCATCAAATAATAGAAAAACAGTAACACCACGTTGTGAAGCCTTGACAAGATGATCGATCAGTAGCGTTGTTATGCGGCCTGATTCAACCAGGTATTGTTCGATAATAATAAAACGGCTTGAATTATCGATGTGCTGGAATATTTGTGGAAAGTAGTACTCACCATCAGCAATCAGCTCAAAGGCGTTGCCATCACGCCAGGGGTAAATAAAATTTTTATCCCTGTGAAAACGCATATATTTATGTATCAAGGGCCTTGATGTTGATCCTGTTGTCCTCAATCGACAGGGTTTTTCGTCCTTGCAACAGTTCCAGCACGGCCTCACCAATGAGTTGCCTGCGCCAGCCATTTAGCAACGGCAGGTCATAGTCGCCCATCACGAGTTTTTCCATTTCCTTACGGTTACATACTATGCCGGGACTAATCTCGTTTTCAAATGCCAGTTGTTTCATACAAGCCATGCAGACATCGACCAGCGCATCCTGTTGTGGTGTGGTGCGTTGCCATTTGGGTAAGCGTGGCCATTGTTCTTCCGGGATTTGTTCGGCAGCCATAATCACTTTTATGATTGCATCACCAAACTTGTCGATACTGGAAGACTTGATGCCCCGTATTTTTTCCAGCTGTGACAAATTGGCCGGGTGTTGTTGGGCCAGGTTAATCAGTACATCATCGCCCAGAATCCAGCGTCGCGGCCGGTCACGCCGCATCGCGGTTTGTTCGCGCCATGCCGCCAACTGTTGCAACCTGGCCAGTTGACGGGGTTTGAGTTTGTTATGTCCGCTGACACGGCGCCAGCTTGATTCCGGGTCAACCTGGTAAAGCTTATCCTCAACCAGGCTTTCGAAGTCATCATCCAGCCATGCAATACGGTGTTGTGATGACAGTTTATCGATGATTAATGGGTAGAGTTGTATCAGGTAGCGCACATCATTGGCGGCATATTGAATTTGTTTTTCATTGAGCGGGCGTTGACTCCAGTCGGTGCGGGCCTGGTCCTTATCCAGCTCTACGCCCAGCATTTTACTGACCAGGGTGGCATAGCCGGATTGATCGCTGTAACCCAGCAGGGTGGCTGCAACCTGGGTATCAAACACTGGCCTGGGCACGCTACCACGTAGTTGGTAGAAGATTTCCAGGTCCTGTCTTGCCGCATGAAACAATTTGGTCTTGCCGGGATCGTAAATAAGCTCGAGCAGTGGCTCAAGCGATGAAACGGCCAGGGGGTCAACGCAGGCGATCCGGCTACCGGCCGCTACCTGGATCAGGCAGAGCTGTGGATAGTAAGTCTTCTCACGTATAAATTCTGTATCCAGCGCCAGCAGACTTTCATCGGCAATGGTTTCACAGAATTGCATCAGTGAATCCTGGTCATT
>JASFOS010000199.1:0-4025 GCA_050116415.1 Thioalkalispiraceae bacterium | reverse complement strand
CGCAACCCAGAACAACCCGGTAAGCACGGCCATGGTTATCTATGATGATGTGGATGACATGGCCTATGAATACACCGTGCCATTCCTGCCGGCAGGCAGCTATAGCGTGGCACTGACCTGCGAGGCAGAAAACGACAGCGCCGATAGTGATGACCTGTTGAATTTTTGCGACCCGGTCAACCGGACGGTCACAGCGGGCGCCACCAGCACTGCTGATTTCATGAGCTGTACCACGCCACCCTGATGTTCAGTTGGGCCGGTTGACCACGCAAAGCGCCATGTCATGCGCCTTGCTGATCAGCCCGCTGTACATGAAGACATCAATCAGCCGGTCATAGGAATCCTTGCTGATAGCGGGCTCCGGCGTCCAGCACCCCAGGGCCTGGTAGGTTTGCACGGTATGGGTCAGCACGTCGCTATCGATGCGTGGGAAAAAGCCGGCCAGTTGCCTGGCCAGTTCACTGGCCGGGGCCTGTAGCACGTAAGCACAGGCCTCGCGGTAGGCATGCATGAAGGCCTGCGCCATGTCCGTGGCCAGCCATTCGCGGGTGGCGCACAGGCTGCTGAAGGCCACCGGCCCAACCGCTTCCCCCACCGAGGCGACCACGTGGCCGAGGCCGTCTTTTTCCAGTTGCTGCGGAAACGGGCCTTGCTGGTGTACGTAGTCCCCCTGGCCATGGCGAAATGCCTGGTCGATTTGCTCAACACTGCCGGCATCGATGATCGCGATTTGTTTTTCATCGATACCTTTTTTATGCAGCGCGTAGCGAAACATGGCCATGGGCTGGAAGAAATGATCCACCAGCACCTGTTTGCCGACCAGTTGCTCCCAGTTGAACGCCTGGTCGGCTTGACGGCCGGCAAGAAAAAATCCGTCACGTTCGTTGATCTTGGCAAAGTGCACGATGTCGCAGGTTTCCCCCTGTTCCAGGGCGGCGAAGCTGGTGGCCACCGCCGACTGGGCCAGCTGGGCGCTGCCGTTTCTGAGACTGTCGGGGACGGTTTTGTCCGGCGTGGCCGGTTGGTAGTGGGGCGCCAGGCCCACTTTTTCCAGGAAACCGCCACTGATGCAGATCAGCAATGGTGAGTAAAACGCCGAGTGGCGTAGTGCCATGATATTGATAGGTGTCATATAATAAGTAGCGAATCGTTAAGTTTACCGGGCAGCGATGACTGTACTGGATAATCCAGGTAATAAAAAGATCAAGTTTTTGCAGGGCTAACCGCTATAACCATTATGCAACGGGTATTTAAAAGCTGTTATTTTGCCCTGGGCTGGCTGTTTTTCGGCACCGGCCTGGTGGGGGCGTTTTTGCCGGTGTTACCGACTACGCCGTTCATGCTGCTGGCCTTGTGGATGTTCGCCAAGAGTTCACAACGCTTTCATCACTGGCTCTACCATCACCCGTTGTTTGGTTGCCCGTTACAGCAGTGGCATACCCACCGCGTGATTCCCCTGAAGGCCAAGCTGGCCTCGGTGACCATGATGTCACTGAGTTTTATCTACATGTTGTTCTATTCACCGGTACCGTGGTGGATGGATATCCTGATCGGCCTGTTCATGCTTTACGGCGCCTGGTTTGTGCTCAGTAAACCCTCGAAAGCGCCGAGTGACGATTGCCCGGTGACCCGCCAGGAAGCCCAGCTCTAACCACTTGAAATAGCGACAGCTTTAATCAATGCTTGGAGCATCAGCTTCAGGAGGTTTTTTCCATGTCACTGACACGTCGCCAGTTTCTGCGCTACCTGGCCGGAATGGGCTCAACGCTGCTGTTGGGCAGGTCGTTTCCGGCCGTGGCCGGCAGCCCGGCGCATACCCGCATCATTCCTGCCAGTGGCGAGCGAATCCCGGCCATCGGGCTGGGCTCCTGGCTGACGTTCGGTATCGACGTGGATGACACGCAGGCCATGGCAGAGCGCGAGGCTATCCTGCGTGAATTCCTGGCCCGCGGTGGTGGCCTGCTGGACTCCTCGCCCATGTACGGCACGGCACAGGAAGTGATCGGCCAGTGCCTGCAGCGCATCGGTCATCGCCAGGGCCTGTTTGCCGCCACCAAGGTGTGGGTCAGTGGTCTGCGCCAGGGGATTCTGCAAATGGAGCGCTCGCGACTGTTGTGGAACATTCCACGCTTTGACCTGATGCAGGTGCATAACCTGCTGGACTGGGAAACCCACCTGCCGGTGTTGCAGGAAATGAAGCGCAAGGGGCAGATCCGTTACCTGGGCGTGACCACCTCGCATGGCCGCCGCCATGATGAACTGGCGCGTATCATGCGTAGCCAGGATATCGACTTCGTACAGTTCACCTACAACATGCTGGACCGGGAAGCCGAGCAGCAGCTGTTGCCGCTGGCTGCCGACAAGGGCATCGCGGTGATCATCAACCGGCCATTTCAGCGCGGCGGGCTGTTCGATTATGTCGGTGCACGACCGTTACCGGGCTGGGCCAGCGAGCTGGATTGTGAGAGCTGGGCCCAGGTGTTCCTCAAGTTCGTGATTTCGCATCCCGCGGTGACCTGTGCGATACCGGCTACCTCCCGCCTCGATCATCTCAAGGAAAACATGGCCGCTGCGCATGGCCCGTTGCCGGATGCGGCACTGCGTCAACGCATGCTGGCTGACTTCACTCGCTAGCGACAATCTTGCAAAAGCTTTACACCCACTGCTTTTTTAAAACCAATAAAATCAATCACTTGCCAGAAATTGTAAACATTTGTTACACAACATGGCGAGCACCGGGTTCATGGCCTAAAATCGATTAAAACGATATAAACGATTATATCGATATTTACGATAAAAACGATATGTGACGGCTGGACTACGCAAACAGCTTGAAGCGATCAGAATAAAAACTAGCGCAACAATTATGAGCAAGAAGTTTTTAACACCCAACGAAGCCGCCGCGGTCCTGAATGTCTCGCCGGTGACGGTTCGACAATGGGCACAGAAGGGCATGCTGGAAGCGACCCGAACCGCGGGGGGACATCGCCGTTTTGCGGTGCAGGAGATCGAACGCTTTGCCGCACAACACGGCATATCAGTTCAGCCACGTAACAATGACCAGTTAAAAATTCTGATCGTCGATGATGATGATCAGCTTCGCCACTACCTGCAGGAACACCTGGAATACCGGTTTGATGATATCGCGCTGGAAAGCGCCCGCGACGGATTTGATGCCGGCAGCAAAATACACCGTTTTCAACCTGACATCGTGTTGCTGGACTTGATGATGCCGGGTATCGATGGCTACGAGGTATGCCGCGCTATCAAGCAGGATGCCGATACCCGGCATATCCGCGTGATTGCCATGACCGGTTATTACAGCGATGAAAATGTGAAAAAAATACTGGATGAGGGTGCAGTGGCCTGCCTGAGAAAGCCACTCGATATTAACACACTGATAGATGTACTGAAGAGCAATAACTGATTGTCATCATATTTGAACTAAGGAAGATATAGCAATGCTAATAGAGACCGGAAAACTCGCTTCTCAAACCAGCCCTTACAGGATCCTGGTGGTCGATGATGAACCTTCACATCTTTGCATGGTTAAAGAAGTTTTTTCACCTGGCAATTACATGCTGTCAACAGCGGCAAACGGTGTCGGTGCGCTGCAGGCCGTGGAACGGCATGATTACGACGTGGTGGTGATGGACAATTACATGCCTGATATATCAGGTAAAGAAGTCTGTAGCAGGATACGCAATGAGCTGAATAAACCGTTACTGCCCATTGTCATGCTAACCGGTAGTCAAAGTGAAGAGGATTTGTCGGCGGCGTTTGCCGCGGGCGCGACTGATTTTATCCGCAAACCTTATTCTGTTACCGAGCTGGTGAACCGGGTTGACAGGGCAGCCAGGCAAAAGCGCCTCACGGATCAACTTGATGATACCGAGTCCGTACTGTTTGCGCTGGCAAGGATGGTCGAGGCAAAAGATAAAGTTACCGGTGATCATTGTGGCCGTCTCATGCATAACGCGGTGGTATTCGGTAAAAAACTGGGGCTGTCCTACGATGAGCTTGAT
>JASFOS010000198.1:0-4027 GCA_050116415.1 Thioalkalispiraceae bacterium | reverse complement strand
ACGGTAAAACCGATGAAGTCATCTCGCTCAGCAAGAAGTACCCTCACCTGGTACCTTATCTGCCCCTGAAAATCGCGATATTTGCCGAAGGCGAGGAAACCCTGCTGGTGTCGCCCAGCCCGTTACTGTTGAATGAAACGAACGCACCTGAACTACAGCCGGTACTGGCTAAATGGGAAAAGGACCTGGCCACCATCATGGCGAGGATGCGCGCTGAATAAAGGCAGGCAATATAAACACCCTGTCCATTATTACCATGATAATAATGGACATAAAACTATTATTGTTTGTTCGCGATAGCTTCAATATCCTTTTGCAGCGAAACATAGTCCGGGTCATCCTGAGGACATGAGATACATAGCGCTGCTAATTGCACCTGCTTTTCGATACCTGCCTCAACACTAAGCTGATAAATCCTGGCAGCAAGCTTTCTTATCGCGGCATACCTTTCCTTATATTGCATGGTATGCAGGTTGTTTACGGATACGTCGATATACATCGCGTTTGGCTTTCCATAAAGCGTATAACCATTGCCAAAAATTTCAGCAGACTCAAGCGTTTTTATTTTTTTATACAGGCTTTTATAGTGAATCATTTCAACTTCGCTGCGAATTTTTTCTTCTGCCACGATATATGATACGCGCACATTCCACGGATAGGCATCGGGACATTGGTTATTATTACCAAACGCATAGGGTTTATTTGTCCAGCCAGACCAGCCTAGCGGGCTGGTTGCATAGACCCACCAGGTAGACTTCGGCTCAACGGTGATTTCACCCTCGATACCATCCGCTACCAGGCTATCGACATAAAAGTCGCCGTTAAACCAGATCTTGTAGTAACCTTCACCCTCATAGGTGTAAAGATAAAGCGTATCGCCAACGTGAAGTTCTTTACTGGCTTCAGTGCTCGTGCCAAACCCCGGGAGGTTGAATAAGCGTGGCTGCTTTCGGGTCAGCTTATGAACGATAAACTTGCCTGGGTAAACATGCATTTCACCATTCGTGACCGTAGTCACGTTACCTTCCCTGAAATAACCAATAACTTTCGAATCTATATCAGGTTTATCATAACCAGGCACAGCAGTCTTAACGGTCCATTCCCCATAAGAACAACACTCAAATGGACAGGGGTCATGGGTATCAATATAAAAACCTGGCGCCTCCAGACTATTTGCAGTTTCAGCAAACAGGTTCATTGAACAAGCAAGTAAAACTATTGCAAGCAGGGGAGCTAACACGTTTTTAATTTTTATCATCACTGGCTGATCTCGTTGTCAGTCGCTATTAACTAGAGATTTTCCAGCGCCTGGTTCAGATAACTTTCAATCTTGTACTTGAAGTTCAGGTAGTGCGAGGTCTGTACCTTGCCCGGTTCGCTATTCAAGACCGGGAACGAGACATCCACGTCAGTGATATAAATAGGATAATCCTGCTGGCTGTGGCGCAGGCTCATGATGTGACGCGCCACTTCGTCGAACAGCCTGGCGCCATGTTGCATGGTGGAAAATTCATGGTCCTGGCAATACACGGTGAACATGGTGCCTGCATCCGTGTTATCACCCAGCACCTGCAGTTTAACGTCACGGTCCGACTTCATCATCGGGTTTATACTATGGCGCGTGATGTCAAATTGCTTGTCGGCATGTTTCTCCACCCGGTAATAATATACGTCATCCACTGCCGCGCGCTGGTTCATGCCATCACGTAACAACAGGCTCATGCGTTCATGTACGATAGTGAAGAAATCCCGGTACTGCACCAGCAACGAGGCAATGTCATGGAACTGCTTGGTCTGGCATGACAGGCTGCCTTTTTCATCCAGCACATACGTCGTGGCTTCACCGTTCCTGATTTCAAAAAAACACTGCACGATACCCGGCTGGTTAAGGGTATACAGTTTGGGTAACACGTTATCGGACAGGGTCTCCGGGTCAAAAATGATCTGGCTGAAGTTTTCCTGCGGTTTCCCAAGGTAATCATACAGGCCTTCCAGGCTGCCGGGTGACGCCGAGTGCAACTCGTCGTTTTCTATCCACAGGATATAATAATCCCACTCGACCCCCAGCACGTAACGCGTGCCCTCCGGGTATTCACCACTGTAGAAACACTTGATCACGGTTTCGAACAGGTTCGCGATACGGTTGGCGATCGAAGTCCCGCGATAGGAAGAAAAACTGTGCGCCGCGATCGGCGGCGGACGTTTCCCGGTTGAAGGTGGTGACCATTGAATGTAATCCCGCAGGCACTTGATCAGGCCATCAATACCGAAGTAGCGATAGGTCATCACTTCCTGCCAACTGGTGATGATCACCTGCTCGATGCTTAGCGCCAGGTTTTCCAGCTGGCCACCGTAGCGTAGTGCATCGGTGCGGCCACTGGTCAGGTGATGGCCCTTCCTGGTATAGGCGGAAAACGGATCCAGCCCGACGTTGACAAAGGTGCCGAGCGCCTTGATCCGCGAGGGGTTGCGATAATCGTAGGTGGTGGATTCCATCACTTCATCAGGAAAGAGTTTTTCCAGGGTATCGATGATCAGTTCCAGCTCTTTGTCCGACAGGTCACTGTTACCGGTAAACAGCGCGATCACGGTCTTGTTGTTGATGATCTTGTTGAAAAAACACCAGCACAACATTTCCATCAGGCTGTAGGTACGATGCAGCGGGGCGTGATACTCGATCTCTTTCTCGTTGACCATGCCACTGAATGCCACCCAGTAATCCTCGTCACCGTCAGGGTTGATCTGGTGAATCGAGATATGCGACTCGAGCATATCCGGGGTAATACCACGATAAACGATTTCGATCTTGCCGGCCTTGCGTTCAAAGGCAGCGAACAGCTTCCTGCCCAGCACGTTGAGATCCGACTTGCTGATATAGGTCGAGTTATCCTCTTCGTTACGCGCAAACTCGGCGATAATACGGTAACTGTTCATGAACTCGTTGACCAGCACCTTACGCTCGTCGATGACGCGCTTGATCTTCCACTCATCACGCGAATCCAGCGTCAGCATGCGGGTATAGGGCCAGCACCATGTTTTTACGTAACTGCCCAGTAATTCGCGCCGCCAGTCGTTATCCTTTTCGTTGGCTTCACTGAGTTTTTCATCCACTTTCAGGTAAAAACTGTTACGCGCCAGTTCCAGTCTTTGCTGCTCATTGTTGCGCAGCAGGTACTCTTCCACCTTGTCCAGCATCATCAGGTATGGATCCAGATCGTTGATATCGACCTTGCCGTCATACACCTTGCTTTTAAAGCGTAAACCCAGCAGGTCAATATCCGGATATTCACTGGCATAGGCTTCCATTAACAGGATCTTGAGGATCGACTTGTACGGCGAGTTGATACCTTTATAAAGTAACCACAAGGTGGCGCCATAAAACTCGCCGGGACTGATGCTACCCAGGCCGCCAAAGTCGATGCAGCCCTTGGCATAGGTAAAGCGTTTAAGTTTCAGATCATCGACATACTCGTCGTAATTTTTTTCCTGCTCCGGCGGTACCAGCCACCAGATGGGAAAAAAGCCGGCCAGCATCACGCTGGTGCGATAAAACTCTTCCAGCAGTAACACGTGCAGGGCGCTACCACTGCTCTCGCTGGACAGGCTGCCATGCTCCCCTTTCCTGAACTTTTCCGGGTCTACCAGGAACAGGTTGGCATCCACCCCGTGGCTTTGTGCCCAGCGTTCAATATCCATGGCTTTATTGCGTAGCTCATCCAGCTGGTTCTGGTCCAGCTCACTGTCATGACAGATCCACACATCCAGGTCACTCATGTCGCCATAGGCAATGGTGCCGGTACTGCCCATGAGATAAATGCCCTGGATATAAAACTTGCGGTAGGCGCGCTTCTTGAACGCGAAACTCTTGCTGATGCGCTTGGCGAGGCTCAGCGCGGTACTACTGGGTGTGTAATCAGGTATCCCCGAGGGCGTGTCCTTGGACACGTAGCCGGGCAACATCGGGTGGTTAACGTGAAACAATAACTGCACCAGCTCGACGAAATCACGCTGGTTCGACTTCAGATCC
>JASFOS010000197.1:0-4089 GCA_050116415.1 Thioalkalispiraceae bacterium | reverse complement strand
CGATCGTAGTGCTGGATGAACCCACTGTTGGCCTGGATCCCATACAAATCCGTGAAATCCGCCAACTGATCCGCGAACTGGGTAACGAGCATGGCGTGATTCTCTCCACCCATATTCTGCCCGAGGTGCAAATGACCTGTGACCGGGTACAAATCATTAACCGGGGCGAACTGGTGTTTGCCGACAAGATTGAAAACCTCAACCAGCGCATGCAGGCCAGCAGCCTGTTAATGGGCCTGCAGCATTCGCCGGATGTGCAAACCATCCAGGCCCTCACCGGTGTGGAACGCGCGGAGGACCTGGGTAATGGTCGCTGGCGGATTCACTACCAGCCGGGACACAGCCCTGCCCAACAACTGGCGCAACAGGCGGTGCAAAACAACTGGGGGCTTGATGAACTGAGTCCGGAACACAAAACCCTGGAACAGATCTTTGTCGATATCACCACCAATGAACAACAAGCTATCCAGGAGGAGCATGTCGCATGATGATGTTAACGCTGGCACAACGCGAACTCCGCAGCCTGTTTTTATCGCCGCTAGCCTGGTCGATCCTGGCAATCGTGCAGTTGATTCTTGCCTACCTGTTTTTAACCCAGTTGAACGAGTTCCTGACCCTGCAACCGCAACTGAAGATGATCGAGGCCGCACCCGGTGCGACTGACCTGGTGATCTCACCCCTGTACGGCAGCGCCACGTTCATCCTGATGATGGTGGTGCCGCTGTTGACCATGCGCATCATCAGTGAAGAACGCCGCAGCCGTAGCCTGCCGCTATTGTTCTCCGCCCCCCTGTCCATGACCGAAATCGTGATCGGCAAATACCTCGGTATTGTCGGTTTCCTACTGGTGATGATCGTGATGATCAGCCTGATGCCGTTGTCGCTGCTGCTTGCCGGTAATATCGACCTGGGGCTACTGGCTTCGATCGTGCTTGGCCTGCTGTTACTGGTGGCCGCGTTTGCCGCGGTAGGCCTGTACATGTCGTCACTGACCCAGCAACCCACGGTTGCCGCGGTCAGTACCTTCGGTGTTTTATTATTGTTATGGATTATCGACTGGGCCGGCGGCAAGGCCGGTGGTGACGGTGCCAGCGAGTTACTGGGTTACCTGTCCATGCTGCGCCATTACGAGGGACTGGCCCGCGGCCTGTTCAGCTCGGCGGATGTCATTTACTTCCTGCTGTTTATCGCCACCTTCCTTATATTAAGTATACGCCGCCTGGACGTGGATCGGATGAAGGGTTAATTATCATGGAAATCAATAAAAAAACCCGCACCCAGCTTAAATGGCAGAACATCGTTTTCATGGTGTTGTTCCTGAGCGTTGTCGGTTTACTGGCCTGGCTATCACAACGCTACAGTGTTGATGCCGACTGGACCGCCAGCGGGCGCAACACGCTCAACCAGGCCAGCATCAAGCTGCTGCAACGTATGGAGCAACCGGTGCACATCACCGCCTTCGCGCGTGAAAGCCGGTTGATTACCACGCGCCAGTCCATCACCGAGTTCATTGGCCGTTACCAGAAACATAAGCCGGATATCCAGCTGACCTTTATCAACCCGGACACCTCGCCAGACATCACCCGGCAGATGGGCATCTCGGTGGATGGCGAACTGGTGGTGGACTATGCCGGGCGCAAAGAGCACGTGCAAACCTTGAAAGAGGAAGTGTTCACCAACACCCTGCAACGCCTGATGCGCAGTGGTGAACAGCACGTGGTCTTCATCAGTGGCCACGGTGAGCGGAAACCTGATGGCAATGCCAATCATGACCTGGGCCTGTTTGCCAAACACCTGGCGGACAAGGGCATCAAGACGTCCAGCGTGAGTCTCAATGAAACGCCGTTTATTCCCCAGGATACCGCGGTACTGGTGATTGCCGGGCCGCAAACCGAATTGCTCAGTGGCGAAGTGAAACTGATCCGGGACTACCTGGCCAAGGGCGGCAACCTGTTATGGTTACATGATCCTGGCCAGCTGTACGGCCTGCAACCGGTCGCGCAGCAACTGGGGATTGAATTTATCCCCGGCATCGTGGTGGACCCCACCACCCAGCTGCTGGGTATCGGAGATCCTTCGTTTGCCCTGATCAATCGTTATAACGATCATCCCATCGCACGGGATTTCAACTTCATGACCATCTACCCGCAGGCCAGCGCCATTGAATACCGTGCAACACAAAATAATGAAGACGGCAAAGTGGAAGTCAGCCCATTCCTGCAAACCGTGGCGCGCAGCTGGTCGGAAACCGGCAGGCTGGAAGGCACGATTTCCTACGACGTCGACCAGGAGAAACTGGGACCACTGACCATCGGCCTGGCGATCAGTAAAACCCTCAACGACGGTGATGATGAACCGGCCACGATACAACAGCGCATCGTGGTACTGGGTGATGGCGATTTCCTTTCCAATGCCTACCTGGGAAACCAGGGTAACCAGGACATGGGCTATAACATTCTCAACTGGCTGAGCCATGACGATCAGTTTATTGCCATCCCGGTCAGCGTGGCTCCGGACCGTGAGTTAGTGTTAAGTGAAACCACCGGTGCCGTCATCGGTCTGCTGTTTTTAATTATCTTGCCGTTGCTGCTACTGGCTGCCGGTATCTTTATCTGGCTCAAGCGCCGCAAGCAATAGTCCACTATGTCATCACGTAACCTGCTCAACCTGGTTCTTCTCATCACGGTGCTGGTACTGGCAAGCATCGTGGTGCTTGAACCCGGGTCATCACCGCAACCGGCCAACCCCAGGCTCACGTCACTGGCACAGGACAGTATTGAGCACGTGCTCATCCAGCGAGATAACGGCCAGGATATTGAGCTGCAAAAAACCGATGGCCAGTGGCGAATGCTCAAGCCCTACCCACTGCCGGCCAATGATTTCCGCATGCGTTCACTGTTACGCCTGGTCGAGGCCGAAAGCCTGTCGCAACATGACCTGGGCAACCTGGAGCGTCACAAGTTTGGTCTCGATAAACCAAAAGCACAGGTCACCTTTAATCACCAGAGCAGAATTTTGTTTGGCGGTAATGAACCGTTACAGCAACATCGCTATGTGCAAACCGGCAATACCCTGCATGTCATCAACGATACCTTTTATTACCAGGTCGCGGCGCGTGAAACTACCTTTATCGATCATGCGCTATTGCCAGGCCAGTCGCCGCTCAGCAAACTCGAACTGCCGGAACTGGTCATCGAACTTAAAGACGGTAAATGGCAGACCACGCCGGAAAATAAAAACTACAGCGCCGACGCGGTGACTGATCTCCTCAACCAATGGCGCACCAGCCAGGCCATCGAACTCAAACCCGTCAACAAGATTAACACTGAGCGTACCGCGAAAATCTATTTCAAGGATCAACCGCAGCCGCGTATTTTCTATATCCAGCAAAACGAGGATGAATCGCTGTTGGTTCGCAAGGACATGATGCTTGGTTACGTCATTAGCCGCGACAAGCTGGAAAACCTGCTTCATCTTTCGGCGGCAAACGATGACAAGCCCTGACGCTCATGCCTGAATTACCCGAAGTTGAAACCACGCGGCGTGGTATCGAACCCCACTTGCTGCATAAAACCATCAATTCGGTCATCGTCCGTCATCGTGGTTTACGCTGGCCGATTCCGAAAAACCTGGAACAGCAACTGGCGGGACAACGGGTACGGCAACTCAGGCGGCGCGGCAAGTACCTGCTGGTCACGGTCAACACCGGCACCCTGATTATCCACCTGGGGATGTCCGGCAGCCTGCGCCGCGTCAAGTGCAGCGAACCAGCGGAAAAACACGATCATGTGGATATCGTGCTGGGCCAGTACTGCATCCGCTTTCGTGATCCACGCCGCTTCGGCGCCATGTTGTTTACCCACGATGATCCCCTGCAACACAAGTTACTGCGTGATCTGGGTCCCGAACCACTGGAAAAAGCGTTTAATGGCCGCTACCTGTTTGATCGCTCACGCCATCGCAAGGTTTCCATTAAACAATTCATCATGGACAGCAAGGTGGTGGTCGGCGTGGGTAACATCTATGCCAGTGAGTCACTGTTCTACGCGGGGATTAACCCCAACCGTGCTGCCGGCCGAATCAGTCTCG
>JASFOS010000196.1:0-4090 GCA_050116415.1 Thioalkalispiraceae bacterium | reverse complement strand
TGAATATTTAAAGAAAGGGTCCAAGGTTTACATCGAGGGAAAATTACAGACCCGTAAATGGCAGGATCAAAATGGCCAGGACCGTTACACCACGGAAATTGTGGCCAACGAAATGCAAATGCTGGACAGCCGTGGTGGTAGTGCAGAATTTTCCCAGGCTTCAACTAGCTCAAATAATAAAGCTGGCTCGTCTTCAGGTTCCGCAGAATCAGCACCACCCATGGATTTTGATGATGATATTCCCTTCTAGAGGTCAGCTGCGATAAAAATTAAAAGCCGGTTCAAGACCGGCTTTTTTGAGCCAGTAATAATTCAGTCAACTTGAATGGTTCGGCTTGTTTCTTGTATAACAAGTGATATCTCTATATTTATTAATTTATTTTTTTACCGCGAGGCCAATTTCACTGCGCACCAAAATATTTTAGCAGGAAAATGCGCACAAACTGTGCATGAGGTTTCTGTTCGATCGAAATGATGCTAAAAAATGGAGCATCTGAGCAAGAATAATCAGGGTGCTGTAGATAGACACGCGTTATTATTTGCTTGTTTTACAATAAATTTTTGATAAAAATCATTAATTAGACTTCACTGGCATTGTTTTTGCTGTATACATAATAAAGGCAAAGGCGCCTACCTGTACCCATGTGCATTGTGGATACGGGTAGGCGTCTTTTAGTTTGTAGGATAAGGAGAAATAAAATGACACCAATCCAAATTGGATTAATTAAATCAACCTGGAGCAATGTGCTTCCAATATCTGATAAAGCAGCTGAGCTTTTTTACGAAAAATTATTTAAACTGAATCCAGAACTCAAACCATTATTCAAAGGCGACATGGTAGAACAGGGTAAGAAACTGATGACCATGATCGATGTCGTGGTAAGAGGTCTGGAAGAACTTGATGAATTGGTTCCAGCCGTGCAGGATCTGGGGTTACGCCATGCCGGTTATGGTGTTAAAGATGAGCATTACGATACCGTAGCAGAAGCACTATTATGGACGCTTGGCCAGGGACTCGGGGATGACTTCACAGATGAAGTCAGGGAGGCCTGGACTGAAGCATATGTGACGCTTGCTACAACCATGAAGGATGCCGCAAAAAAAGCCGCATGACGTTATTTGTACGTCATATTTATTGAGGGTGAAGAATATGAAGTTATTTGCCCTTGTGAATACCTCGAACCGGCTGCGAAATGATGATGTATTATTAAAAAACTACAATCTGTTGATTATCATTAACAGTATGCCTAACATTTGAATTTCTGTGTAATTCTGATAATCCAGGTTTAGATGAAAAAACTTAATGTTACCATTGTCGATGATGATAGCGGCCGTTCGATAATTCTTGAACGCGCATTGAAAGATGCTGGCTATGATGTTCTGGCAGTTTTGAGTTCCAGTGACAACCTTTTACTACATATAGAAAAAATGCAACCGGATGTAATTATCGTAGATTTGGAGTCACCAAATCGTGACTCTCTAGAATCGATGAGAATTGTTACCCAACATAATCCTAAGCCTATCGTGATGTTTACCAATGATGCGGATGACAGCATGATCGGTGAGGCAATTACGGCTGGTGTCAGCGCCTACGTGGTTGACGGATTTAACGAAAGTCGCATAAAACCGATAATGGATGTTGCTATCGCCCGTTTTCGTGAGTTTCAGGCATTACGCAGTGAACTGGAAAAAACCAAGAGCACATTGGAGGAAAGGAAAATAATTGATAAGGCCAAAGGTATTGTGATGGCACAGAGACAATGTAACGAGAATGATGCCTATAAAATTCTGAGAGAATTATCCATGCAGAATAATAAGCGAATAGTGGAAATTGCGGAACAAATCATCTCAATAACAGATGCACTAAAAAAATAAGATCAGGAATAAGCATGTTGTCAGAAAACGAGAATAATAGTCGACCTGAAAAAAACAGGCTAACAATCGGGTTTATACCCTTAACAGATTGTGCAACGCTTGCGATAGCAAAAGAAAAAAGTTTTTTTGAAAAGCATGGTCTTGATGTTAGTTTGTCCAAGGAAGCTTCGTGGGCAAATATTCGCGACAAACTGGCGTACGGGGTGCTTGATTGTGCACAAATGCTGGCAACTATGCCAGTGACAAGTACTCTGGGTATGGGTGGCTGGAAAAAAGATACGGTCACATCATTGGCATTGGGTGTTAATGGTAACGCAATTACTATTTCATGCAAACTGTACGAAGCGTTAAAACAACTGAATCCTGATTTTGACAGGCAACGTCCGGTAAAAGCGGATACGCTAAAACAATATATCGAAATAAGAAAATTGCGTGATGAACCATTACTGAATTTTGCTCATGTTTTTCCTTCTTCAACTCATAATTATATTCTGCGTTACTGGTTGTCTTCGGCTGGTATCGATCCAGATAAAGACATCAATCTAAGTGTAATTCCACCCCAGCAAATGGTGAAAAATTTACAGGCTAATATCGTTGATGGTTTTTGTGTCGGTGAGCCATGGAACCAGTATGCTGTAAATAATGGTATGGGGCATGTGTTGATCACCAGTTACGAGATTTGGAATAACGCACCAGATAAGGTGCTGGGTGTAAACAAGGAATGGGCTTACAGCCATCCCAATACTCACAAGGCGGTACTTAAATCTCTGATTGAAGCCGCGCAATGGATAGATCAAACCGAAAATCGGGCAGAGACAGCGGAAATTCTTTCCAGGGAGGAATATATCCATATCCCGGTGGACGTTATACGCCTGCCGCTGGTAGGACACTACCAGTATCATCCGGACGGCGAGATAGAAAACTTGCCTGACTTTAACGTGTTTTACCGATATGCAGCCACGTTTCCCTGGCATTCTCATGCGGCCTGGTACATGGCGCAGATGATTCGTTGGAAAGACCTGGCAGAAACCCTCGATGTTAAAAGTATTATCAAGGATATTTTCTGGATCGATTTCTATCGCGAGGTTGCCAATGAAATGGGCCTGAAATTTCCAGCCACCAATAGCAAACAAGAAGGATTGCACAGCGAAGGATGGCACCTCGATACCAGCAATGGTGTACTGGAGATGTCCTCCGACCTGTTCTTTGATGGTCAGCAGTTTTCTTTTTCATAACATGCATCATATCGACGCATAAAATTAGCAAACACTAATATTTTGCACCAATCATGGGCAAAAGAAGGGCGTATTATACGAATGATTTTGTTGCGCTCCCTGTTATTATCAATAAATTCTCAATGAAATCAGCCGGATAATCAAAACTCAATAGATGCTGGCACAAACCCTGCATTCCTAACAAGCAGTAATGACCAATGGTGGTCATTCATCGCTTTATTTAAATTTTATGGATGACGGCGTCCATCTACTAGAGATTTATCTCTATTGGGTGGCGCCGTTTTTTTTGTGGGGGAGAAAAATGAATTTCATTCAGCAGAAACAGATGGGCAAAAGATGTTTTCTCAAACGCTCATTGTTATCAGTCGGAGCGGCCGTGCTTTTTAGCACATTGACCTTAACCACCACGGGTTCAAACGTATTTGCAGCTGTCGGCGAACCAGAAAAAGAAGAACTCAAGTTTGGTTTTATCAAGTTAACAGATATGGCACCACTGGCTATCGCCTATGAAAAAGGTTTCTTTGAAGACGAAGGCCTGTACGTAACACTGGAAGCACAGGCTAATTGGAAGGTCCTGCTGGATCGTGTTATCGATGGTGAGCTGGATGGTGCACATATGCTGGCAGGACAACCGTTAGGTGCCACCATCGGATTTGGTACCCAGGCACATGTTATTACTGCTTTTAGCATGGATCTCAATGGTAACGGGATAACAGTTTCAAACAAGATTTGGGAACAAATGAAGAAACATGTCCCTCATAAAGAGGGCAAGCCGGTTCATCCTATTAAAGCGGATTACCTGAAGCCGGTTGTTGATAAATACAAGGCGGAAGGGAAGCCATTCAAAATGGGCATGGTATTCCCGGTCTCGACACATAACTACGAACTTCGTTACTGGCTTGCCGCAGGAGGCATTCATCCCGGCTACTATGCACCTCACAAAGGTGATACCAGTGGCCAGATCAAGGCCGATACCTTGT
>JASFOS010000195.1:0-4106 GCA_050116415.1 Thioalkalispiraceae bacterium | reverse complement strand
GTTGGCAATACCCGGCCTTTGCCACGTGGTCGCATGAAACGGGTCATGATGGGCACCGTGGCCACCTTCCTGGTGCTGTTTGGCATGTACGGCAAGTTTTCCTATTACCCGCTGCGCTGGAGTGACGCCTTTACCAGCACCCACGAGTTTGCCCCGGCGGTCGCCCTTAACCCGGTATTGTATTTTTTTGAAACCATTAAAAATAAAAACAATGGCTACGACCTGAAAGCCACCCGCCACTACTATGACATCATCAGTAACTACCTGGGGGTCAGTGAGCCGGACGAGCAGCGTCTCAATTACCAGCGCCGGGTGAAGGCCACCGGCAGGCTTCATCACCAGCAACCCAACGTGGTGATGGTGTTCCTGGAATCCTTTGCCCATTACAAAACCGGCCTGTCGGACAACCCGCTTAACCCGACGCCTCACTTCGATGCACTGGCCCGCGACAGCCTCTATTTCAGCCGCTTTTACACGCCGCACACCGGCACCGCCCGCTCGGTGTTCACCGCGATCACCGGCTTACCGGATATCGAGGAACGCGAAACCTCGTCACGTAACCCGCTGATTGTTGATCAAAAAACCCTCATCAATACCTTGCAAGGTTATGAAAAATTCTACTTCCTGGGTGGCAGTGCCAACTGGGGCAATATCCGTGGCATGCTGGCGCACAACATCCAGGGTTTGAACATTTACGAGGAAGGCAGCTACCAGGCCGAACGCATCGATGTGTGGGGCATTTCCGACTTACACTTGTTCGAAGAAGCCAGCCAGGTTTTTAATAAGCAGGACAAGCCGTTTTTTGCCATTATCCAGACTTCCGGTAACCACCGTCCCTACACCATCCCGGAAGATAACCGCGGTTTTAAACTGGAAGAACACAGCGACGAACAACTGAAACGCTATGGCTTTATTTCCAATGCCGAGTACAACTCGTTCCGTTACATGGACCACAGCGTTGGCTTCTTCATGCAACACGCCAAACAACAAGCCTGGTTTGATAACACCATTTTCATCTTCTTTGGTGATCACGGCATCGCCGGTTATGGTGGTGAACACAACAAGACGTTTGAAAACCAGCTGGGGCTGACCAGCCTGCATGTACCACTGGTGTTCTATGCACCCAAGCTGCTACCCGCGCAAACTATCGACCGGGTAGCCGGCGAAGTGGATATCCTGCCAACCCTGGCCGGGCTGCTCGCCGGGCCACATACCCTGACCACCCTGGGGCGTGACCTGCTGGATAGTCGTTTCGATGAGCAACGCTATGCCTTCACCATCGCCCATGAACGTATCCCTACCATTGGCATGCTGGGTGAGCGCTTCTACCTGCAGATGCGTCCGAATGGTAACAACCTGCGTCTTCATGACACCCGCTCAAACAATCCACGCGAGGATGTCAAACAGCAATACCCTGATGTCACCCAACATCTTAAAGATCTGACCCTGGGTATGTTTGAAACCACCCGCTACCTGCGCCAGCATAACCAGCAGCAGCGCGACAAGCCGAACTGACACTGCTCGTCAATTGACCATCCCCGGTGAATCAGGCATAGTCGCAGCCCTTAAAAATAATTAACTCTGGCTTCAACTCTGGTGGAATGAACCCATGAAGGTACTGGTTATCGGCGGCGGTGGTCGCGAACATGCACTGGCCTGGAAAGCGGCCCAATCAGCTCAGGTGGAAAAAGTTTACGTGGCCCCGGGGAATGCCGGCACGGCCCACGAGCCGAAGCTGGAAAACGTGGCCATCGCAGCAGAAGACATCGACAAGCTACGCGAGTTTGCCCAGGCAGAACACATCGACCTGACCATCGTCGGCCCGGAGGCCCCGCTGGTCGTGGGCGTGGTGGATCACTTTCAGCAGGCCGGTCTGCGCTGTTTTGGCCCGTCACAGGGTGCCGCGCAACTGGAAGGCTCCAAGGCCTTTACCAAGGATTTCCTGGCGCGTCACCAGATCCCTACCGCGGCCTATCAAAACTTCACCGACGCTGAGCAAGCCATCGCCTACATCAAGGCCCAGGGGGCACCGATTGTCATCAAGGCCGATGGCCTGGCAGCGGGCAAGGGCGTGATCGTAGCCATGACCGAGGCCGAGGCCATCGCCGCGGTCAACGACATGCTGGCCGGTAATGTGTTTGGCGAAGCCGGCCACCGCGTGGTGATCGAGGAATTTCTCGAAGGCGAGGAAGCCAGTTTCATCGTCATGGTCGACGGGCAGCATATCCTGCCCATGGCCACGTCCCAGGACCACAAGCGGGTCGGCGAAGGCGATACCGGCCCCAACACGGGCGGCATGGGCGCCTATTCCCCGGCCCCGGTGGTGACCCCGCAAGTCCATCAACGCATCATGACCGAGGTCATTGAACCCACGGTGAAAGGCATGGCTGATGAAGGCAACCCTTACACCGGTTTCCTGTATGCCGGCCTGATGATCAGCGCCGATGGCACCCCGAAGGTGATCGAATACAACTGCCGCTTCGGCGACCCGGAAACCCAGCCCATCATGATGCGCCTGCAATCGGACCTGGTAGCGCTGTGCGAAGCGGCGCTGGACGGCAAACTGGAGCAATGTCATGCCGACTGGGATCCACGCGCCGCCATGGGCGTGGTGCTGGCTGCCGGCGGTTACCCTGGCAGCTACGCCAAGGGCGATGTGATCACCGGTATCCCGGCTGAAACCGCGGATAGCAAGGTGTTTCACGCCGGTACCAGCGAAAAAGACGGCCAGGTTGTGACCAGTGGTGGCCGGGTGCTCTGCGCCGTAGGCCTGGGAGACACGGTTTCTGCCGCCCAGCAAAAAGCTTACGAGGTCGCCAGGCAAATCCATTGGAAAGGCGTGTTCTACCGAAACGATATTGGCTATCGGGCAATTGCACGCGAACAAGCCTGAATTTTCACCATTTCGCGACTTTTAGCCACCCATTTCTCGAAATTGATGGCATTTATGCCTTTATCAGTAGTTTTTTCGACTTTCGGGGGCTTTTTCCAGTAAAATACGCGGCTTGATTGTGCGCAGGGCTGTAACGGCCAGCTGGTTTCAACGCAAGATTGAACCGGCCGATAAAAACCAAACGAATTTTAAGCGATTTTATTTTTTTAGATTTTTATAAGGAGCAAGCATGTCTGCTAAACATCCTGTTATTGCCGTTACTGGCTCATCCGGTGCGGGAACCACCACGGTTAAGCGTGCCTTCGAGCATATTTTTCGCCGTGAACAAATCACCCCGCTGATCATCGAAGGTGACAGCTATCACCGTTACGACCGTGCGGCGATGAAGGAGCAAATGGCCAAGGAAGAAGAACAGGGCAACAGGTTCTTCAGTCATTTCGGCGAAAATGCCAACCACTTCGACAAGCTGGCGGAAACCTTTGAATCCTATGCGAAAACCGGCCAGTGTCAGCGTCGCTACTACCTGCACAGTGATGAAGAAGCGGCTGAACACAACAGCCGTCTAGGGACTGATCTTAACCCCGGCCAGTTTACCCCATGGGAAGATATCAAGGAAAAAACTGATCTGTTGTTCTATGAAGGTCTGCATGGCCTGGTAAAAACCGCCAATGCCGATGTGGCGCAACACGTGGACCTGGGTGTCGGCGTGGTGCCTATCGTAAACCTGGAATGGATCCAGAAGATTTTCCGCGATAATGCCGAGCGTGGTTATGACGCCGAAGTTATTGTTGACACCATTCTGCGTCGCATGCCGGACTACGTGAACTACATTACGCCACAATTCTCCAATACCGACGTCAATTTCCAGCGCGTCTCTACCGTGGATACATCCAATCCTTTCATCGCGCGTGATATCCCTACGCCGGATGAAAGCTTCATCGTGATCCGTTTCCGCAAGCCGAAAGAGTTTGGTGTGGACTTCCCTCACCTGCTGAACATGATCAATAACTCGTTCATGTCCCGCCCTAATACCATCGTGGTACCAGGTGGCAAAATGGGCTTCGCCATGGAACTGATCCTTGGTCCCAAGATCCAGATGATGCTGGAGCAAAAGAAGGGATAACTCCTGGAGTCCGGAACTACCCCAAAAGAAGCTGCCCTGGCAGCTTCTTTTTTTTTCGCCTGCCATGCTTAGTCGGTATACAAAGAAATC
>JASFOS010000194.1:0-4158 GCA_050116415.1 Thioalkalispiraceae bacterium | reverse complement strand
CGTCCTTGACGTTATAAACATTTTCAAAGCCTTCTTTGAGCAGCAAGTTACCGGCTTCCAGTGAGCGTTTCCCACTGCGGCAAATCAGCACGATGGGGACACTGTTGTGGCTACCAAAACCCTCATGCACAACGCCCCCCAGCACCAGCTGACGTATTTCACGCACAAAATCCGGATTGATATTCCAGTCCGGCTCATCAATCCAGGGAACATGCACCGCACCGACCGGGTGTCCGATAAACAGATATTCCATGTGCGAGCGCACATCAACCAGCAACGCGTTTGCCTTGCTGCTGACCAGATCGTAGGCCTCTTCAGGGGTGATTTCGTTAACCTGGCTATTCATCGTGTCTAGGGTATTTTTTCCCATGCCGAGGCATCAATGGTTTCCTGGTATGCGTGCCAGGTGGCGTGTCCCAGCAGCGGTAAAATTATTGCCAGCCCGAGCAAGGCCGTGGCAAACCCCACCGCGATCAGCGCCACGATCAAGCTCGCCCACACCAGCATGGTTAACCGGTTCCGCAACACGGCGTTGACGCTGGTCACAATCGCTGTAACCACATCAACCTTCCTGTCCATGATCATGGGTAACGAAAAGGCGCTGGCGCAAAACATGATGGTGGCAAAAATTGAGCCGATGGCAGATCCTACGCCGAAAAATAATCCCAGCTCACTCCAGCTCGGACTGGCTTGGGCAGGATAGAGAATATGCACCATGGATGCCGCACGCGCCCAGACCAGGAATATAACCAGCATGATCACGGCAAAGACCATTTCATTGCCGAGGTGCCTGATGCCGTCCTGTAAACAGCGACCGAGAACCGGTTTGTCGCCACGTTGAATCTGGCAGCTGATGGAATAAAGCCCGATAGCCAGCACCGGGGCAATAAACACGAAACCGGACAAGGTACTGAGCAACAACACGTAGCTCCCCAGCTTGTAGGCCATAAAACTGACCAGGTAACTGATTAACACCATGAATGTTCCGTAGGCAAGACTCTGTCTGGGGGCGCGTTTCAAATCATGCCAGCCGAGTTTTAACCAGCGTAGCGGCGCGTGGCACTCCACTGTGCGACTTGGCGCAACAAAAGGTAACTCCTCTGGTACAGTCTCTGAACCTGTATTATCTACTTGACTCATTACTCCCCCTCCCTGCCAGCTTGCTTTCTAGTGCGTTACTGAATGTTTTTATCGTTATACTACTACTTTAGCGTAATTCACGTTTAACTCAATGACCGTACCACCCGTTGTTCCTGGGAAAAACGATATGGCATATACTGTTGCTTCCCTGGCAAATAATCAAAAGGACAAATTATGACTCGTATCGGTACGCCACTCTCCCCTTCCGCAACCCGTGTCATGCTGCTTGGCTGCGGTGAACTGGGCAAAGAGGTCATCATCGCCTTACAGCGACTCGGTGTCGAGGTGATTGGCGTCGATCGCTATGAAAATGCACCGGGCCACCAGGTGGCGCATCGTTTTTATGCTATTGATATGACCGATAGCAAGGCGCTACGTGAACTGGTCGAACAGGAACAGCCCCATCTAATTGTCCCGGAAATAGAGGCCATCGCAACCGACGAACTGGCACGCATTGAAAGCGATGGCCTGGCCCGCGTGATTCCCGTGGCACGTGCCACCCAGTTAACCATGAACCGCGAAGGAATACGTTGCCTGGCTGCAGAACAACTGGGCCTGCCCACCTCGCGTTACGCGTTTGCCAACAGCCTGGAAGAATTACAGGCCGCCATCGAGCATGGCATCGGTTACCCCTGCATCGTAAAACCGGTAATGTCATCATCCGGCAAAGGACAGTCAACCATTAACTGCGCTGCGTATATTGCTGAAGCCTGGAACTATGCCAAGCAAGGGGGACGTGTTGACCAGGGACGCATTATCGTCGAGGAAATGGTCCCGTTTGACTACGAGATCACCCTGCTCACCGTGCGTTCCAAAAATGATAAGGGCGAGATCGTGACCTCGTTTTGCGAGCCCATTGGGCATCGCCAGGAAAAAGGTGACTACGTGGAAAGCTGGCAGCCGCAACCCATGTCCGGTACCGCGCTGGCAGTTGCCAGGGATATCGCCGGCAAGATCACGGCCAGCCTGGGTGGCTGCGGCCTGTTCGGTGTCGAGTTGTTTATCAGAAATGACCAGGTCTGGTTCAGCGAAGTCAGTCCACGCCCTCATGACACGGGCATGGTCACCATGATCACGCAAATGCAGAATGAGTTTGAACTGCATGCACGTGCCATCCTGGGCCTGCCGGTGAGCACAACATTACGTAACCCGGGCGCCAGCGCCGTGATTTATGGTGGCGTGGATGACACCGGGATTGCTTTCGAACAGGTTGAACAGGCGCTTGCCGTGCCACAAACGGATATCCGCCTGTTCGGCAAACCGGAGTCGTTTAACCGGCGACGCATGGGCGTTGCGCTTGCTTATGGTGATGATATTCAGGATTGTCGTGAACGTGCCCGCAAGGCGGCCTCGCTTGTCAGGCCAGTTAGCTACAGGCCAAAAGTTTGATTTTAACTGACGCGGATCAATGTTAAATAAGCTTCTGGGTTTAATAATGGTTTTATAGTTATTAAGGAGCACATGCCCATGCCAATTGAAAAACACGATTTAATTCATGAACTGCCAGAATACCGTGAGCGTATTCATGAACTCAAAATCAGCGACACACATTTTGCAAAGCTGTTCAGGGAATACCACGAAGTTGATCATGAAATCCATCGTATCGAAGAGGGTATTGAAACGCCTTCCGATGACTATACCGAGGAACTGAAGAAGAAACGCTTGCATATGAAGGACGAGTTACTCACCATGATAAAAGCCTGATGCGCAAGGCAGTTTGTGCTTCTGACGAGGTCATTTCCCGCTCATACAGCAATAGACAAAGGGATTGGTACTATCCAATGCTCTGTTTATATGGTTTAATTTCGGCTGCTTCATATCTGTAATTTAGTAGCCGTGATTAGCCGATGTCTTTACTCCCCAAACCCCTTTATTTGAGCGCTTTGTTTATCCTTGTCACGATGCTCACCGGCATGGTTTTCAGCATCTCCGCGCAGGCCCAGCCACAACCCCGTGACAAATCCATCGAGCTGACATCAGGCGAGGAAATTAGCGCCACGATTTATGGCCAGCATCAGCAAGTCCGGGTTCTCTGGCTCAGTTCAAGCTCAGGTTTTCATGTCCGCCACCACCAGGTTGCTACCGACATGGCCAACAAGGAAATGGAAGTCTGGCAAGTCAACCTGGCTGAAAGCCTGTTCATGCCGAAAGGCGCGGAAACCATGCGTAATATTCCCCCGGCCATCGTTGCCGAACTGATTGAGGAAATTTCCGAACAGGGAAAATACCGGATACTGATGATGAGCAGTGGCTACGGCAGTATCCCCGTGCTCCGTGGTATTCACGCCTGGCAATCACGCCAGCGAAAGCAGGCCGTGATAGAGGGAGCCATATTATTTACGCCTTATGTTTATACCACGGTCCCGGAACTGGGTATGGCCCCCAGCCTGATTCCAGAATTGTCAGTCACCAATATTCCGCTATACATTTTCCAGGCAGAGAAAAATGGTAATCGCTGGCATCTTCCTGACATGTTAAATGCACTGGAAAAGCATGCCCCGGTCTTTACGCAGATATTAAGCGGGGTTACCTCGTTGTATTATCCCGATGACAAGGCCGCTGCGACGCTGGCTAGGCTTGAGCGTGTTGCGACAGACATTCAGTCCGCAGCCTCGCGCCTGAGAAAATACCCTGTGCCGTTTAGCGCTGTTCCGCTCAAAGCCCCTGTGAAAGCCGCGCAAGGCAGTGGTCTTAACACGGGACTGACGAGCTATAAAGGCACGGTAATACCCACGCCGATTGCACTGAAAGATGTAAATAACAAACCTGTTGTCATCAATAGTTACAAAGGCAAGGTCACACTGATTAACTTCTGGGCAAGCTGGTGTCCGCCCTGTGTTGAGGAAATACCGTCATTAAACCGCTTGAAACAGGCGATGCAAGACAAACCGTTCCAGCTTATTTCCATCAATTATGCCGAGTCGAGACCACAGGTTCATAACTTCATGCAACAGGTGGCAGTGGATTTCCCGGTGCTCATTGACCCACAGGGTCAACTTGCCGGTAAATGGAAAGTGG
>JASFOS010000193.1:0-4174 GCA_050116415.1 Thioalkalispiraceae bacterium | reverse complement strand
GGTATGAATCTCATCGATGAATAAAACCGAATGGGGCTCTTTTTTCAACTTGGCCAGGACGGCTTTCAGACGCTTTTCGAAATCACCACGATACTTGGTGCCGGCCAGGAGCGCCCCCAGGTCCAGCGAATAAATGACGTAGTCAGACAAGATTTCCGGTACTTCACCGTCTACAATTTTCTTGGCCAGGCCTTCAGCCAGGGCGGTTTTTCCTACCCCCGCCTCACCGACGAATAAGGGATTGTTTTTACGTCGGCGGCACAAAACCTGGATAGTACGTTCAAGCTCATTCTTACGGCCAATTAATGGGTCGATACGTCCCTGGCGGGCAAGCTCGTTGAGATTGACGGTGAATTGTCCCAACGGGTTTTGCTCCTGCTGTTCTTCACCTTCGACATCCGTTTCCGTATCAATATCATCATCCTGAAGCTTGGCAACACCATGAGAGATATAATTAACCACTTCAAAACGGGTAATATCCTGTTTCTTCAGGAAGAAAACAGCTTGAGATTCCTGTTCGCTGAATATGGCAACCAGCACATTCGAACCGGTGACTTCCTGCTTGCCTGATGATTGCACATGAAAAACCGCACGCTGTAGTACACGCTGGAAACCGAGTGTGGGTTGCGTATCTCGCTCGTCACCTTCAGGCAGCAGAGGCGTCGTTTCGTTAAGAAAGTTAACCAGGTCTTTTCGAAGTGCTTCAATATCCGCACCACATGCTTTTAAAACCTCGACTGCATTTTGATTATCCAGCAGGGCAAGCAATAAATGTTCGACCGTCATAAACTCGTGGTTTTGCGCGCGCGCTTCTTTAAACGCATTGTTAAGTGCTTCTTCGAGTTCTTTGTTCAGCATTGGTCTGCTCCTCAATTACAGGAAACTTTCATTAACTATCTATTTCCAGCGTACACAGTAATGGATGCTGGTTTTGCTTGGAATACTCATTCACCTGCGCGACCTTGGTTTCTGCAATATCACGGGTATAAATACCACAAACACCTTTCCCCTGGGTATGAACATTCAACATGACATGGGTCGCCTTTTCCCTGTTCATACCGAAAAAAGCTTCCAGTATATGAACGACGAACTCCATAGGGGTATAGTCGTCATTTACCAGAATAACTTTATACATTGGCGGTTTTTTTAACTTGGGTTTCGCTTCTTCAAGCGCAACCCCGTCATCATAATGTTCTGACTGTTGTAGTTTCTTGCTCATATTCGAATTTTAGCTGACACTGAAATAACTTCATAGGTGTAAAATTTTGTACGAAATATGGTCAATTTAAAAAAATTTGACTATATTTCTAGGATTCACGAGATTCTCAAATTGTGAAATTCATCCAAATTTACTGGGTGAATTAGGTATAAATTATACATTGAAACCGATGTTGACAAGGAGGCAAGGAAGGCAATGTCTGCAGGTACAGTTAAATGGTTTAGTAATGCCAAAGGTTATGGGTTTATTGCCCCGGAAGAAGGTGGTGAAGATATTTTCGCCCATTTTTCTGCAATTTCGATGGACGGCTATAAAACCCTGAAAAAAGGTCAGACGGTGGAGTTTGAATGCACACAGGGCCCAAAAGGCAAACATGCGGTTGATATCAAACCTAAACCTGTCAACCTAGATGACAAGGCAAATTTGCATTAATTAACGCGCCCTGACAAGGTGCATAACCAGCTGAGCCAAGGCCGGCAAATGCCAGCGCAACGGTTCAGCTGAGTTACGTGTTGATCTAATGGGTCAGTGCACGAAGTATTAGCATGCCCTGCAATTCAGAGTGACAACTTCACCCCGGAATTAGCCAGCAACACAACCTACTTTCAAGAAACCACTTTCAATTCGACTTCTGGCCTGGCAAGCCCGAGGCGCTGGTATTCTGATGCCGGTATTTCGGGTTTACCAATGTGGAAACCCTGGACATAGTCAACCCCCATCAGGTCAAGCATGCGCACGATTTCCTCTGTTTCGACAAATTCCGCGACCGTCTTTTTGCCCATGGCTTGCGCGACATCATTCAATGATTTCAGGATGGTTTTATTCAGCGGGTTATGCTCAATATCCCTGACAAAGGAACCATCGATTTTCACGTAATCTACCGGAAGATCCTTGAGATAGGCAAAGGACGAATAACCTACCCCGAAATCATCGAGCGCGGTTTCACAGCCAAGTTTGCGTAGTTTATCCAGAAATTTTACCGCCAGGCCGATATCCGCCATGGCGACCGTTTCGGTTATCTCGAAGGTCAATGCACTTGGGTTTATATTTCTTGATTTAATCTCACTGGCAATGATGTCAACAATGTCATCAGATTCAAATGACTGTACTGACAGGTTAACCGAATAACTGGTATCCGGGGTATGCTTGGCTTCTTCCTCAAGCATCATGACAGCTTGCATAATGACCCATTTATCAACTTCAACCATCAAACCAAAACGCTCAGCCGGCTGAATAAAACCGGATGGCATGATTAACTTGCCGTTTTCATCGACCATTCTTAACAATAATTCATATTTATTACAATTTTGACCGCGACTTTCAGCGATTGGCTGCTTGGCAATAATAAAACGGTTTTCTTCCAGCGATTTTTTGATTCGCCGTGTCCAGCTAATATCATCGGACAGGATATCAATTTGCTCCTTGTCTTTATCAGTGTAAAGATGGACTTTATTGCGTCCTTCAAGTTTTGCCATATGACAGGAGAAATCGGCCCGCGACAGGATGTCATCCTTGGTCTTGATGTCATGATCGAGCATCGCAACACCAATTGAGCAGCCGACATCAACAACCTTTCCTTCATACCTGAAAATATAGTCCTGTAATTTTTGCCGGTATTGATTGGCGACTTTCATGGCGATGCGCTCGTTTACATCATAGAGCAGGACACCAAACTCATCACCACCGATCCGCGCCAGCAAGTCACTCTTGCGCGTTCTGTCATTTAATAATTCAGTGACCTCGATGAGCAGGTAATCGCCGGCAAGATGGCCTAGCGTATCATTGGTGTATTTGAAATTATCCAGGTCAATATAAAGCAAGGCATCCTGGCCACCCTGATCACGGTGTATTCTATTAACAACACGCTCCAATTCCTCGGTAAAGTAGAAACGGTTATGCAACCCGGTCAGCGAATCATGCTCGGCCAACCTGCGCAGGTTTTCGATCATGGCTTTTCGTTCACTAATATCCTCAACAATTGCGGTATATAAACTCTTGCCACCTACAACCAGGCTGCTGATCTTTATTGAAATAGGAAATACCTCGCCTGATTTCTTTTGCGCCTTCACTTCGAGCTCAAGATTAAGTTTTTCACCTTCATATTTCTTGATCGATTGCCTGAATAATTCATCGTGCCCGGACCTGTATGATTCAGGAATTAATAACGACATGCTCTTGCCAATGACTTCGACGTCATCATAATCAAACAGTTTTTCAGCCGCCGCATTGAACGACTCTATAACACCCTGATCATCGATTGTGATAATGCCTTCACCGGCATTTTCCAGGATTGAAGTCAGCCGGCTTTGACGCGAATGCACCTGCTCCTGCATGTTCCTGAATGCATCAATCAGAACCTGTGTCTCCTGGGTCTTGGTATTCATAATCGGTGTGAATGATTCACCCCGGGCCTCGGCATCCAGGGCGGTGGCAATTTGCTGAATAGGTTTGCGCAACAGGTTTTCAAACATCAAATAGGCAACTACCATTACCAACAAAACCACCAGCGCAACCAGCCATAACGAAATGGTGATTCGTTCTGCGATCTGGTACGAATTCTCCAGCATTTTGCTGCGTGCACTTTCTATCTGGGCTTTGTATTGATTCAGAAAATCCGCCGCTTTTTTGAAGGCAGGCTGCACCAGGTCTTTCAGAAAAGGATAATCCGCACGCCATTCATCAGATGCGTATATCTCCCGGGCTTTTACAAAATATTTTTCATATTCATCATAGGCATCATTCATCACATTCAACGAAAGTGATGCCTGCACATCAAGCCGGTCCTTATCATCCATTTGCTTAAGACGTTTCAGATATTCACCAACCTGCTGCATGTATATCTGGCGGTTTTGCAGGTTGAGTTTCATGCTTTTTTCCGGAGCACCAAAAATACCAGAACGGTTGGCGACAAACAGGCGGAACCAGCTTACTTGCTGTACCCAGGCATAACGCGAT
>JASFOS010000192.1:0-4175 GCA_050116415.1 Thioalkalispiraceae bacterium | reverse complement strand
GGGATCGATTGCTGGATCGCGTCAATCTGTTCCAGCACTTCATCGGAAAGTTTCAGCTCGATACTTTGTATATTATCCTGTAACTGCTGCATATTAGTGGCGCCGATAATGGTACTGGTTAAAAAGGGACGAGTGTTGACAAAGGCCAGCGCCATTTGCGCAGGATCCAGATCATGCTGCCTGGCGAGCTGCACGTATTGCCGCGTGGCCTCGAGTGCTTGCGGGTTGCTGTAACGGGTATAATCCGGCCACAGGCTGATGCGGGCACCGTCCGGTTTCTGGTTATCAAGGTATTTACCGGACAGTACCCCGAAACCCAGTGGCGAGTAGGCGAGCAGGCCGCAGCTTTCGCGCCAGGATATCTCGGCAAGCCCTACCTCGTAACTCCGGTTTAGCAGGCTGTAGGGGTTTTGCACGCTGACAATGCGGGAAAGATTGAGTTCGTCAGCGGCCTTGAGTAATGACATGACACCCCAGGGGGTTTCATTGGATAAACCGATATAACGAATTTTTCCCGCATCAACCAGTTCCTGCAAGGCTTCCAGTGTTTCCGTGATGGGCGTGAAATGATCTTCAGTGGCCTGGTAGCCAAGCTGGCCAAAGAAGTTGGTCTTACGTTCTGGCCAATGCAGCTGGTAGAGATCGATATAGTCAGTTTGTAGCCGTTGCAGGCTATCATTAACCGCCTTTTCAAGGTTAGCTTTGTCGAAGCGGGTTTTTCCGCCACGAATATGCGGTATCCAGCTTTCCCCCGGTCCGGCAATTTTCGATGCCAGGATAACCTGGTCTCGGTTGCCACGTGCTTTAAACCATTCACCGATGATGGTTTCGGTACTGCCATAGGTGTCCGCCGCGGGGGGAATCGAATAGAGCTCGGCGGTATCGAAAAAATTAACACCCTGTTCCAGTGCATAGTCCATTTGCTGGAATGCTTCATCGAGGGTATTTTGCTGGCCCCATGTCATGGTCCCCAGACATATTACACTGACGTCAGTATCCGTATTGCCAAGTTGCCGGTATTCCATAGTCTGCTCTACAAGTGGTGTTGTTTAAGTGTTTCCTGGATGATGGTTTTGAGTTGCTCGATGTTCTTGCATTGTTGCAAGGTATTGCTATCGACCAGTTCGGTCATGATGTCGTTGACCTTGATAAAGATTACCGGGTATAGCGTGTGGCTTTGTTGCGGGTAGCGCTTGATAAACTCATCGCGGTGTAAAAATTCCAGGTCGTAATCGAGTTGTTTGATATATGAGCGCCATTCACCACGCATGCTAAAGTAACCATGGGTCAGATCACATAACGGGCAATTATAGGTCTCGGGAGAAAATATCTTGTGCCCGATATCGCCAAGCGTATTAAACAGGCCACTGTCTGCATTGTAGACAAATACAAGTTTGGCTTTATGTTGTTTTGTTTCCGACATTGCGTACCAGTTTCAGAATCAGGAGTAGCCAGGGTGTTCCATGTAAAAATAGATCAAAAATATCAATAGGGCGAGTCAGTTCACCACCAGCCAGCATTTTCAGTTTTTCCCACACATGCGGCTCGGGGACAAATGGTGCCAGGCCGAGGGTGAGCGAAATAATTACCAGGGTTAAAGTAGATATGTTATCCAGCCATTTCATAATCAGTAATGTCCTACAGGCTTTATAAAAACAGGGTAAGTACACCGGTATAACCATACAACTGGTTACCGGCAATTTCACCACTGGCGTAAAATCCGACCAGCGGAATCTCACCCAGCACTTCGCTTATCATTTTCAGCTCCTGGGAGTCTTCACCAAACAGGCTACGGCCCCGGCCCAGGCAGGAAACGTACAGCGCGCCCCTGGGTTTCTGCTTGCCGAGTCGTTGCTTGACGTTATCCAGCATGCGCTGCATATCTTCAATGGCGGTTTGACCATCGCGGCGACAGAATAAAATCTGGCTACCGGTTTTCAGGTGCTCGCCGATGGCCAGCATGCCCTGTTCCATGTTCAGGCCAACGATGGTTCTTACCAGGTAGTCGCCGGTATCGCTGCCTTTGACCGGAAAGCCGGCAAAGATGTAACCGGCAGCTCGATCAACATCACGCGCCAGCACTTCGCCAATATCCTGCTTGAATATATCCAGGGCGGGTTTGTTATCGATGCTGATTGCCATGTGGGCCTCGCAGTCGGTCAGCGTATGTGTCGGACCGATGGGCGAGCAACCCTGGGTCAGTCCGGTCAGCACCTGCACCTGCTCGTCAAATACCACGCCGGACAACTGGCCCTCGGTAATATTATCGGCAACCTGGTACATGTGGCTACTGGAGGAGGTCAGGCCACCGGTGAGATAGCCGTTACCCAGTTGCTCGGGTAAACGCTGCAGCAGTTCCGGTAACTGGCCATTGCGTGGATCACCATGTACCAGGGCAAAACGCACGCCGGCAAATGCCGTATCGTCATGTTCGGCTTTCAAATGCTGGGTATCTTCGGCATGTTGAAAAATGGTGAAACTATCTTCGGCAAATTGAGCCGCCATGATGACCAGTGCCGCCTGCTCATAGTATTCCTGGTTGGTACAGCAGATGCCCTGGCCGATCGAACCGACCCAGTGCTTGATACCGGTCTGCTGTTGCAGGTAGCGCAGAATATCTCCCAGGTTTCGGGCCAACTCATCAGTGGCATAGATGAAAGCCAGGTTGGCCTGGGAAACATCGCCAAGCTGGGTCACACAGTCCTGGCAAATAGCCTGCCAGTCATCACCATTGGCATGAGCAAGTTTAAATAAGTCCATAAAAATTCTAAAAAATAATAAGCTTTATCCGATAACTCATCATGAGTAATAAGGTTATTACAGATGGAGCAGGGTGATTATTTTAACAGAATTCGCCGGTTTAAATAGCCAGCGAAGCTGTTCAGGAATTCAGGTATGTACAACACTATATCACGCACACTCATAAAAAAAAGCGCCTTCCTGATTATTGTGGCTATCGCTATTCTTACTGTCACCAGCCTGTTTTACATGTGGCAATTAAACAGGAATATCGAACAGCTTGAAAACCAGTATGATCATCGCATTGAGCTGATTTTCAGAATGTCACAGGTTGCACGTGACCGCACCTTTGATGTGTTTTTTATGTACCTGTCTGACGATGTATGGGTCAGGGATGATTCATTCATGCGTTTTAATAAGCGTGCACTTGAATTCATCCAGTTAAGAGATGAATTGTTAAAAACCAGCCCCTCGGCATCGTTAAGAACTGAAATAGAAAAGCTGCTGTCGATTATCAAAGTTACCCAGCCTTTACAGGAAGATATTACCGGCTACCTGTATGAAAGTGAAAGGGAAAAAGCCAACCCCGTATTGATTGAAAAAGACCTGCCGCTCGAATCCAAACTATACAAGCAATTTGATCGACTACTGGTTACCGCGATTAATGAAGCTGATGAAGTGAAAAGCATACTGGAAGATAAATACCGGAAGACTATTTATATTATCCTGGTATTTTCTGTTCTTGTTATTGCTTTTATCGTCATAGTTATGATGTTTTCGATGAAAAAAATACATGCACATGAAATGACGATAAGCTGGGATGCGGCACACGATCACCTGACCCGGGCCTATAACAGGCGCTGGTTGGTTGATTACTGGTTATCAGATAAACGAAAACTAAAACAGCATGAGCAGCATGCTGTATTGTATATTGACCTGGATATTTTTAAGCCCGTGAATGACAAATATGGCCACAGCACCGGTGACAAGGTGCTGGTGGATGTTGTTGAGATACTCGGAAAATGCGTGCGTAAAAACGATATCATAGTCCGCATGGGGGGCGACGAGTTTGTGGTATTACTTGAAAACTGTAGCTCAACAAAAGCCAGCGATATCGCTGCCAGTATCATGGACAGTTTGTCAGATTATCATTTACAACTGGATACTGCGGTTATCAGTGGTCTAAGTTGTAGTATCGGGATCGGCTTTATAAACAGGGAGACGTCCTGGCAAGCGGCGCTGGATATCGCCGATCAGGAATGTAACAAGGTAAAACATGCCGGCAAGTCGGCGATTTCTTTGTATACCGGCTAAGCATGGCAGGCGAAAAAAAAAGAAGCTGCCAGGGCAGCTTCTTTTGGGGTAGTTCCGGACTCCAGGAGTTATCCCTTCTTTTGCTCCAGCATCATCTGGATCTTGGGACCAAGGATCAGTTC
>JASFOS010000191.1:0-4177 GCA_050116415.1 Thioalkalispiraceae bacterium | reverse complement strand
TATAACCTGGGACGTATCAGCAGCTATACCCTGGCCGGCGCCCTGGCCGGGTTAGCCGGGCATCTTTTTTCAAGCAGTTTCCAGCAGTATGGCCACCTGGTATTACAACTGCTGGCCACGGTGTTGATGATCGCGATTGGTCTCTACCTGGCCGGCTGGTTCCCCCGTTTTGCCAATGTTGAGCGCATCGGTAAACCGTTATGGAATAAACTCGAGCCACTCAGCCGCAAGTTATTACCGGTTAAAAGTCCTTTGCATGCCTTTATGTTTGGTATGGTCTGGGGCTGGTTACCCTGCGGGCTGGTCTATTCCGCACTGTTATGGTCAAGCTCTGGCGAAACCAGTGTCAACGGTGCGCTGTTCATGCTGGCATTTGGCCTCGGGACTTTACCAACCGTACTCGGTGCCGGTATATTAACCGGGTGGTTGGTGAGACTAAAACAACTCCCCTACCTGAGACCCGTAGTCGGAATGAGTATCATCATACTCGCCATCGTCAGCGCTTACATGGCGCTGGGACATAGCGGGCACACGCAACACGTTCACTGAATAGCAACATGACCAGGTTTTGAATTATGAACAAGCGAGCAATGCTGGGACAGTCTGCGGAATTTGAATCCTGTTTACGGGCCGGGCAGATGATCGCCGCCACCGATGTCACGGTACTCATCCAGGGTGAAAGTGGCACCGGCAAGGAACTGATGGCGCAACACCTGCACCAGCAAAGCCCGCGTGCACAACACGCGTTCATCACCGTGAACTGCGCCGCACTGCCCGAGTCACTGGCCGAGTCAGAACTGTTCGGACACCGTAAAGGCGCCTTTACCGGCGCCAGCCAGGATCAACAGGGGCGTATCCAGGCCGCCCACGGTGGCACCCTGTTCCTGGATGAAATTGGTGAACTGCCCATAAACATCCAGGCCAAGTTATTACGTTTCCTGGAAACCGGCGAATGCCAGGCAGTCGGTCAAACCCACGCGGACAAGGTTAACGTGCGCGTGATCGCGGCAACCCACCGCGACCTGTATAACGAAGCACAACAGGGCCGCTTTCGCGAGGACCTGTTCTATCGCCTCAACGTGGTACCGGTACAACTACCCGCGCTCCGCGAACGCCATGGCGATATCCCGCACTTGCTGACCAGCCTCACCGCGCAGCTGGCCGACAAACACCAGCTTGCCACACCGACATTCAGCAAAGATGCCCTAAAGCAACTGACCGACTATGCCTGGCCCGGCAATATCCGCGAGTTGAAAAACTTCTGCGAACGCATGTTGATCCTGCTCCCCGGCCAGACCATCAGCGTGGATAACCTGCCGGTGGAAATGCGCCAGCAACGGCCAACCCGTTCCTCGGTGGTCCAGTTACCCGACGATGGCGTGATACTCGACAGTGTCGAAGCGGAACTCATCAACCAGGCACTGCACAAGACCAGGGGCAACCAGAGCAAGGCCGCACGCCTGCTGGGCATCACCCGCAGCGCCCTGCTGTATCGCATGAACAAGCACGCCATTATCTAGCCAACGGCTCTAGTCACGCGCAGGCCCGTCCAGCGGACTGGTTACTGTTACCCGTGGGTGTAAAAGGGAAATGTGGGATTGAATACACTTTTCCGCGAGTCGCACTTACCAACGTTTAGCGCCCAGCTTAATGCCATAAGCCTTTGTATTGTTGATAAACTTATTCCAGACACGGGACACAGGTTGAATGGCTTTCCCGTCATTGTTGCCGGGCTGAGTGAAGAAGGTCGGGAAGTCATTGCACCCCGTCAGCACATCATGGCTGGAAAATCGCGATGTGTAGGTTATGCTCGTGTGTAAGGTAGGAAGTGCATGGACGGTTGTCTCTTTCTCGCGGATATCAAGGAGGTATGTACGTGAACAAAAACATCTTTGTCATCGGGCTTGATCCCTACAACCTGCGCAAGCTGCAAGGTATCCGCGATGCCGGGCATTATAACTTTCACGCCCTTCTTGAATATGAAGATGTGGTCAAGCCCCTTGACTACCCCTACGAGTCGATGCTGAAAAAGGCCGAAGATCAGCTGCGGCAATTTCCGGGAAGTATCGATGCCATTGTCAGCCACTGGGATTTTCCTGCCGACACCATGCTGCCCATACTGTGCCAGCGGTTCGACCTGCCGTCCCCATCGCTTGAAACCATCCTGAAGTGTGGACACAAGTACTGGGCGCGCCTGGAACAGCAAAAGATTATCCCCGAGCATATCCCGGCATTTTGCGCCTTTGATCCCTTTGCCAATAACCCGCTGGAACAGATTGATATCCCCTTTCCATTCTGGATAAAACCGATCAAGTCCTTTGGCTCCTACCTCGGTTTTTATATCGATAGCGAGCAATCTTTCTATAACCACCTGCCCACTATTCGTAATAACATTCCGCGCATCGGCAATGCTTTCAATCTGGCATTGCAACACGCCGAACTGCCTCCCGAGGTGGAAGGCATCGGTGGTAACCACTGCATTGCCGAAGCAATTATCAAAGGCAGCCACCAGAACGGACCGGAAGGTTACGTCTGTAACGGCAAGGTGCATATTAACGGCATTACAGATACAGTGAAGGATGCCGCCGGAAAAAGTTTTACGCGTTACGAATACCCCTCTACCTGGCCACAATATATGCAGGACGAGACGATCGAGGTCACAAAGCAGCTGGTGTCGCGCATTGGCCTGGACAATTGTGCGTTCAATCTCGAATTCATCTGGGACGAGTCCAGTGATGATCTCAAGCTCATCGAGATTAATCCGCGTATTTCGCAGTCACTCAGCGATATGTTTGAAAAAGTACATGGTACGTCCAATCACGAGGTCGCGGTGGAACTGGCACTGGGCAATGAACCGGACTATCCAAGGCAGGAGGGACAATTCAACTGTGCGGCCAAATTCATGTGGCGTCACTATGAGGAGGCCCTGGTCACTCGTGCTCCAAGCCTTGAAGAGATCACGCAAGTACAGCAGGAGTTCCCCGGCACCGAGGTCTACATCGAGGTCCGGGAAGGCATGATGCTTTCTGAACTGCGGGATCAGGACAGCTACAGCTATGAGATTGCCATTATTCTTCTCGGCGCCGATGATCACCAGCAGCTACTGGAGCGCTATACACGCTGCCAGCAAATCCTGAAATTCGAGTTCGCCGAACCCCGTGTGGGCCAAACCGTGGAGCAGGCATGAAATACGTCGATTCCTACCCCTGTGAAGTAAAAGAAATCGAACATCTCTGCCTTACCATGCCGGACGGCACACGGCTGGCGGCCCGCCTGTGGCTCCCCGAGGGCGCTGAACAGGATCCGGTACCGGCCATTTTCGAATATATTCCCTACCGTAAACGCGATCTCACCCGCTGGCGCGACGACATTACCCATCGTTATCTGGCGGGTCACGGCTATGCCTGCATCCGCGTCGACCTGCGTGGTTCCGGCGAATCGGACGGGATCCTGGTCGACCAGTACCGCCAGCAAGAGATGGATGACGGTGTGACCGTGATCCACTGGCTCACCGAGCAGCCCTGGTGCAACGGGCAGGTGGGGATGATGGGCATTTCCTGGGGAGGGTTTAACAGTCTGCAGATCGCTGCACAGCAACCCGCCGGCCTCAAGGCGATCATTACCGCCTGTTCGACTGACGACCTCTACCTCGACAATATGCACTACATGGGCGGATGTCTGCTCACCGATAATCTGTCCGAATCGACCACCATGTTCTCTATCAATACCTGCCCTCCCGACCCGGAACTTGTCGGTGAGCAGTGGCGGGAGATGTGGCTCGAACGGCTCGACGGCAGCGGTCTGTGGCTGGATATCTGGTTACGTCATCAGCGCCGCGATGAATACTGGCAGCATGGTTCGGTATGTGAGGACTATGCTGCGATCCGCTGCCCGGTGCTGGCAGTGGGCGGCTGGGCCGATGGCTACACCAATACTGTCTTCCGCCTTCTCGAACACCTGGAGGTACCCCGTCTGGGGCTGGTGGGACCGTGGGGACATAAATACCCGCACCTGGGCAAGCCAGGCCCTGCCATCGGTTTCCTGCAGGAAAGTCTGCGCTGGTGGGATTACTGGCTCAAGGGCCACGACACCGGGATTATGCAAGAGCCGATGTTGCGCGCATGGAGACAGGGCAGCGTGCCCCCCACCACCCGTTACCAGCAACGTCCTGGCCACT
>JASFOS010000190.1:0-4195 GCA_050116415.1 Thioalkalispiraceae bacterium | reverse complement strand
TGTACGTCTGACAGTGCTGGAGATGGATGAAAATACCGAAACGCTTCAAATAGAAATAGTGGGATCGGCTATCGATTTTGAGGCCATTCAGTTAACCATTAATGATATGGGGGGCTCGCTTCACAGTATTGATGAAGTAGAAGTTCAAAATGAAGCGGATGTTGGTTCACTATAAATGAGTCTTTTACACCAAGCAAGATTTCTGCTGCGTATAACACATAGCTCCGACATCGTTCGTCGCTATTTTGTGGTGAATGGATTCGATGGCGCGCTTACCATGCTGGGGCTCATTATCGGATTTCTTGTCAGTACCTCTGCCAATTTAACCGTGGTGATTAACGCTTGCCTGGGGGCAGCGATCGCCCTGGGCATGAGTGGCGTAAGCAGTGCCTATATCAGTGAATCTGCAGAACGACGGCGTGCCCTTGGAAAACTGGAAGGGGCGATGATCAGTAACCTTCAGGACAGTGCGCATGGCGAGGCCGCACGCCTGGCGCCATTGTTGATCGCCCTGGTTAACGGTTCGGCACCCCTGATTATTTCGCTCATCATCCTGGTCCCGTTATGGCTCGCGCGTGCAGGCCTGCCATTGCCGCTATCACCACTGTATACCGCGATCATTGTCGCGTTACTACTGATTTTTTTACTGGGTGTATTCCTGGGGCGAATAGCCGACATCTCCTGGTTACGCAGCGGGATTCAAACCTTACTGGTTGCCGTAATTACTGCTGCACTCATCTTTCTGTTTGCCGCCTAACCAGATGCAAGCGGTCGTCTGGCACAGTATCGAGGCAGAGGAAGCAGTGCACCGCCTCGGGTCTTCGAGCACGGGGCTGACCACAGCCGAGGCACAAAAACGTTTGACCGATCTTGGTCCGAATATCCTCCCCGAAAAACGCCGTCGCACCTTGTTAGCCATGTTCCTGGGACAGTTTACTGATTTCATGATCGTGGTGTTGCTGATAGCCGCGCTGATCTCCGGCTTCATCGGCGAACCCCAGGACACGATTGCCATCCTGGTGATTGTATTGCTCAATGCTATCATCGGCGTGGTACAGGAATTCAGGGCGGAACGCGCCGTGGCGGCGTTGCGGGAAATGACCTCGCCAGAGGCCCAGGTGTTGCGTGATGGTCAGGCTAGCACCGTGGCCGCCGCCGATCTGGTACCGGGGGATGTGATCTTGCTGGAAGCGGGAAACATTGTCCCTGCTGATCTGCGCTTGCTGGAAGTGGAAGAGATGCAGGCGGATGAGTCGACCCTGACCGGTGAATCCCATCCCGTTGACAAGCAACATGCGCGGCTGAAGCAAACCGATCTGCCACTTGGAGACCGTCACAATCTCGCTTTCAAGAGTAGCCTGATTACCCGCGGCCGAGCTAAAGGCGTGGTGGTCGCGACCGGTCTTGAAACCGAGATTGGTCGTATTGCGGAATTGCTGCGTAGTGAGGCGGGGGTAAAAACGCCGCTGCAAGTGCGGTTAACCCGCTTCAGTCGTTACCTGGCAATGGCGGTGCTGGCAATTTGCGCCGTGGTGTTTATCGCCGGCTTATTGCAAGGCCAGCCGCTGTTGCTCATGTTTTTAACTGCGGTGAGCCTGGCGGTGGCGGCGATACCGGAAGCATTACCCGCGGTGGTGACGATCTCGCTTGCACTCGGGGCGCGCAAGTTGATCCAGCACAGCGCCCTGGTACGCAACCTGCCGGCAGTGGAGACGCTTGGCTCAGTGACCTATATCTGTGCGGACAAGACCGGTACCTTGACGCAAAACCGGATGAGCGTTGAATTATTTTTTGCCGCTGGAGAGCGGCATACCGCATTGCCTGCTCCAGACTCCAACCTTGCGTGGGCTGAGTTGGGCCAGATCCTGGCGCTGAGCAACGATGTGGCACTGAAAGATGGTAAACCTGACGGTGAACCGACCGAACTGGCGCTGTTTGAAGCCGCACAGCATGCGGGATATGACAAGGACACGCTGGAACAGGACAAACCACGTCTTGCCAGCATTCCTTTTGACAGCAAACGCAAACAGATGAGTACGCTGCACCCGTCAGCCGACGGTGTGGTGGTGTATGTGAAAGGTGCACCGGAACAGCTTCTGTCGCAGTGCAGTATAGCGTTGGGAGACGATGGGCCGATGGCCTTTGCACACGAGCATGTGTTGACTGAAGCCACGCAGCTAGCCAATGAGGGTTACCGGGTGCTGGCGCTGGCAAAGCGCGAATTAACCGCGCTGCCAGAACCGCTGCAACCTGAAACGACCGAACAGGATTTGACGTTTATGGGATTGGTGGCGCTGATTGATCCACCACGACCTGAAGTGCCACAGGCAGTGGAGGCTTGTCTGGCGGCGGGAATTACCCCGGTGATGATCACAGGTGACCATCCGGGTACTGCCATGGCCATCGCCCGACGTTTGGGTATCACAACGGATGAGCAGGCAACATTAACCGGTGACCAACTGGCCAAACTGTCCGATGAACGATTCGCCCGGGAGGTTGAATCGGTCCGCGTCTATGCGCGGGTTACCCCGCAGCAGAAGTTACGCATCGTCAGGGCCTTGCAGGTAAATGGAGAATTTGTGGCCATGACCGGAGATGGTGTGAATGATGCGCCAGCATTAAAGCGGGCCGGTATTGGCATCGCCATGGGGCAGAAAGGTACCGATGTGGCGCGCGAAGCATCGGACATGGTGTTACTGGATGATAACTTTGCCACCATCGTTCGTGCGGTGCAGGCCGGGCGCCGCATTTTCGACAACATTCGCAAGTTCATCAAGGACACGATGAGCTCCAACTCGGGTGAAATCTGGACCCTGTTTCTCGCGCCGTTTATGGGCTTGCCGATACCGCTATTGCCGATCCACATTCTGTGGATCAACCTGGTCACGGATGGCCTGCCGGGCCTGGCTTTCAGTGCGGAACCCGCCGAGCCTGGCATTATGCAGCGTAAACCCCGCCCGCCGGAGGAAAATATTTTTGCTCATGGTATGTGGCAACATATCGTCTGGGTAGGCTTGTTCGTAGGTGGCATCTCCATCGCCTCCCAGGCGTGGGCGATTTCCCGCGAGGTCGACTATTGGCAGACGGTGGTGTTTACCGTGCTTACCGTATCACAGTTATTTCACTCATTTGCCGTGCGCAGTGAAAACGCATCACTGTTACGCATTGGCCTGTTCAGTAATTTACCAATGTTGGGGGCTATATTATTAACGTTGTTGTTGCAGATGGCAGTGATTTACACACCGGCACTGAATAGCATCTTCTATACCCAACCGCTGCCGCTATTCGACCTTGCCGTTTGTCTGGCATTGTCATCACTGATTTTATTTGCGGTCGAAATTGAAAAATGGCTGGCACGCCACGGCATTATATACAAGTAGTGTTAATTCAGTTATCCGCTGGAAGGGAAGGGATGGCAAGATTACCAAAGGATCTGCCTGCCGGGTATTCCACAGCAGATTACATGTTCAACGCAGAAATAATCATCACGGGAAGGGCGGTTTAAGTCTTGCGTGGTTGATACAGAGAATTACCTGATGATCTGCCCGCGTGATATTGAACTAAAACCTGTAAGGGCCGGTATAGTTGAGCCAACTGCAGACGATGCAAGGCCAAGTTACCGGGCAAATGACCAGGGACAGTAAATAGCGAGCTGGACATCGCATCGACTTTCCTTGATGTGAACAGCCGGAATATTGATTTCATTTGCAGTTGATTCCTGGTTCAATAGTCACAAAATCCATAACACACTGATTAATATAGAATAATAGAACTTATTGAAATCAATTTATAACTTGTTATAACAGGTTATAATAACTATAATAAAGGCTCTCAGTAAGTTACTGAAATTGAGGTATCCATGTCGGGAGCAATCGAAATAGTACTAATCACGCTGGCTGTATTCATAGCCGGTATTTTTCGCGGCTTTTCCGGTTTCGGAACCGGGATGATCCTGGTTCCAATCCTGAGCCTGATCTATGAACCCGTGGTAGCGGTGGTTACGGTGGTACTTTTAGAACTGGTTCCGGCTTTACAATTACTGCGGGCTTCCATCCTTAATTGCCACTGGCAAAGCGTATTGCCGATGGCCGTTATTTCCGCATTGACCGTACCACTTGGAGCTTTTCTGTTGGTGACCATCGATGCAAATACCATGCGGATACTGATAGCGCTGCTGGTCCTTGCCTGTGTCATG
>JASFOS010000189.1:0-4203 GCA_050116415.1 Thioalkalispiraceae bacterium | reverse complement strand
TGATCCACCTGTTGACCGCGCATACCGCCGCCGGCGTGCTCTACGAGGCGGATATGCGGCTGCGCCCGGACGGCGCTTCGGGCATGCTGGTGAGTAACCTGAGCGCGTTTGAAAAATACCAGGCCGAGAAGGCCTGGCTGTGGGAACACCAGGCACTGGTCAGGGCCCGGGTGGTGGCCGGTGATCCGCGGATCGCCGAGCGTTTTCAGCGGATCCGTCGCGGTATTCTGGGCCAGGCGCGAGACCGGCAAAAATTACAGCAGGAAGTCCGCGATATGCGCGAAAAAATGCGCGCCCAGCTGGATAAGCCGCCGCCCGGTATGTTCCACCTCAAGCAGGGCGTGGGCGGTATCGTCGATATCGAGTTCCTGGTCCAGTACCTGGTACTGGCCTATGCCCACCAGTACCCGGCTTTGCTGGAGTGGACCGACAATATTCGCATTCTCGAAACCCTGGGTCAGCAGGACCTGATGAGTGACACGGAATCGGAAGCCTTGTGCGAGGTCTACCGGCGCCTGCGCAGCCGGGTTCACCTTCTGGCGCTGCAGGAAGAGAAAAGCCTGGTCGATGATGCGGAATACCTCAAGGAGCGGGAAACCGTGCGCCAGGCGTGGCAGAAATGGCTGGCTTCGTGAAGGCGACCTGCCTCACAAATTGCTGCCCGGGCACCTGCTAAATCCCTGATTTCCAGCTAATTTAGCCATCTCGGAAAAGACAGCGACCACGTTATTATATAGAATACTCCCTTTTGAGGCAGATCCCTGGTTTCCGGGTATAGTGGTAGGAGAAAAGTTGTATGGCAACGATGGCCGATCGTGACGGAGTCATCTGGTTTGATGGTGAAATGGTGCCCTGGCGTGAAGCCCAGGTCCATGTGCTGACGCATACCCTGCATTATGGCATGGGCGTGTTCGAAGGTTTGCGTGCCTACAAAACCGACAAGGGGCCGGCGATTTTTCGTCTCAAGGAACATACTGATCGCCTGTTCCGTTCGGCACATATCATGGGCATGGCGATGCCTTATGACAAGGCAACCATCAACCAGGCACACCTGGACTCGATGAAACTGAACAAACTGGAAACCGGTTACATTCGGCCCATGTGTTTTTATGGCTCGGAAGGCATGGGGTTGCGTGCCGACAACCTGAAAGTGCATACCATCGTGGCGGCCTGGGAATGGGGCGCCTACCTGGGGGATGATGGCCTGGAAAAAGGGATTCGTATCCGGACGTCTTCCTACACGCGTCATCACGTCAATATCTCCATGTGTAAAGCCAAGGCCAACGGTCATTACATCAACTCGATGCTGGCGTTACAGGAAGCCATCCGTGACGGTTATGATGAAGCCCTGTTACTCGACGTGGAAGGATTTGTCGCTGAAGGCAGTGGCGAAAACATTTTTATCGTGCGTGATGGCATTATCTATACACCGGAACTGACCTCGGCACTGGAAGGCATCACCCGTACCACCTTGATCGAACTGGCCAGGGCCAGGGGCTACGAAGTGCGCGAAAAACGTATCACCCGTGATGAAGTGTACGTGGCGGATGAAGCGTTCTTTACCGGCAGTGCCGCCGAGGTAACGCCGATCCGTGAACTGGACAATCGCGTAATCGGTGATGGCAAGCGTGGCCCGGTCACCAAGGAACTGCAAAGTTTTTATTTTGATGTGGTGCATGGTCGTATTCCCGAATATGAACATTGGCTGGCATACGTATAAATAAAATAATTATCGAGGTATCAAGATGAACCAGAATACTGAACGTAAAGGGGGAAATGTCACGACACGTTTTGAGGTGACCAAAAAAGATCTGCCGTTACATTGCCCCATGGAAGGCACTGAACTATGGAATTCACATCCACGCGTTTATTTGCCGATCGAAGAAACGGGTTCAGCCAAGTGCCCTTATTGCGGGGCTGACTACATCCTGATCAACAAGGACTGATGACTACCTGCATACCGTAACCTCGGTATGCACGGCTTTATGTATGCCTGTGCAAATGAAAGACTGGAAACAACAACTGGTTAGCCTGGTTGTGTTTTTATTTCCTGTGCTGACCGCCAGCGTGGAAGATGCCGGAAGCATTATTTTCGTGATTTTAATGTTGCTGGGCCTGCGTTTTGGCTGGCAAGGCTGGCCGCAGCCTGACAGGGATGAACAGTACGTGTTTATCGGCTTGCTGGCCGTGCTGACAGTCATCGCTTTGGGATTATTTTATACGCCTGACCTGCAGGAAGGCATTGCCAAGTTCGAGCGTTACCTGCGGATTTTCCTGTTTATCCCGGTTTACTTGATGCTGCGACGTTTCGACTGGCAACTGGGCCGGATATTTTTACTGGGGGCAATGGTGGCCTTACCCGTGCTTGCAGTACAGGGCTGGTACCAGACGGAGATGCTGGGAAAAACGATTGCTACCGGTGCCTACCACAAGATCGTGTTTGGTGATGTGGCAATACTGTTGACGGCATTAATTGCCGTTGCCGTGCTGACCCTGGCCAGGGAACGTAAGCATTACCTGTTCGCTGTATTGTTAATAGCACTGGGCTGTTACGTCGCGATACTGTCAGTGACTCGCGCCGCCTGGTTGTTTGTTCCGTTGTTTTTGGCAGGTATCCTGCTGCTTTACAGCAAGCGGATCTCGGCAAAAGCATGGATGATGATAGGGGTGAGCATTATCGCTGTTACATTGCTGATTACCCTTATACAACCTGAGAGGTTAACGAAGGGCTTCAAGGCTGGAGTGGCCAATCTTAATACCTATATGAAGGATCCTTCCCGGGGCGGTTCCTGGGGGGCGCGTCTCAACATGTGGCGTAACAGCCTGATCATGTTCAGCGAGGATCCATTGTCAGGCAAGGGTACCGGCAGTTTCCAGACCGAAAACCAGCGCCTGATCGAAAATGATATTTCGTATAGTAAATACATCGGGCAGTATGGCCATGCCCATAGCATCTATTTCCATACCCTGGCAGAAAACGGCCTCCTCGGCCTGGTGGTGATGGTGACGGGCTTATTCATTTTACCCTTTGCCTATTTCTACCGACGCTGGAAAAAAGCCGCCACACCGGAACAACGGTTCTATACCCTGGGCGGGATGACGTGCCTGCTGGCCTTTGCCTGGTTTGGCGTTTCTGAAATGTGGTTGGCGAGGAACCCGTTTGTGAATGTTTATTTTATGTGTATGCTTGTTTTTATGAGTGGCACCGCCAGCCTGTTTGCCAGGCAGGTTAGTGGACAAAAGGCTTGAACGATTATGAAAATTTCTATTCCTGATTTTAAAAACAGCAAGGTACTGGTGGTTGGTGACCTGATGCTGGATCGCTACTGGCACGGTGATACTTCGCGGATTTCACCGGAAGCCCCGGTGCCGGTGGTCAGGGTGGGTGATGCCGAGGAACGTGCCGGTGGCGCCGGTAACGTGGCGTTGAATATCGCGGCACTGGGGGGAGCAACCACGGTAGTGGGCCTGGTCGGTGATGACGAAGCGGCCATGGCATTGCAGAAAGTTCTGGAATATAAAAAAATCAAATGTAACTTCCAGACTGTCGTCGACAGCAAGACCATTACCAAGCTAAGGATCATCAGTCGCCACCAGCAATTGATACGGCTCGATTTCGAAGACGGCTTTACCGGTTGTGACCATTCCGGGCTCAACACCCAGTTCCAGCATGAACTGGATTCAACCTCGGTCGTGGTGTTGTCCGATTATGACAAGGGTACCTTGCAGGATATACAAACCCTGATCACGCTGGCCCGTGAAGCCGGCAAGACCGTGCTGGTGGATCCCAAGGGCGATGATTTCAGCCGTTATAAAGGTGCCAGCCTGATCACCCCCAACCTGGCCGAGTTCGAAGCGGTGGTGGGTGCCTGCCACAGTGATGATGAACTGGTCACCAGGGGCATGCAGTTACTCGATACACTCCAGCTTGAAGCCTTGTTGGTGACGCGCAGTGAAAAGGGCATGACGCTGTTACGCCATGGTCATGATGCCCTGCATTTACCCGCCCTCACCCGTGAGGTGTTTGACGTCACCGGCGCCGGGGATACGGTGATTGCCACCCTGGCCGCGGCACTGGCGGCCGGGCAAGACATGGACGAGGCCACCGCCCTGGCCAACCAGGCGGCGGGCATCGTGGTCAGCAAGCTGGGTACCGCGACGGTCAGTATCGAAGAGTTACAACATGCGCTGCGTGACGAGGAA
>JASFOS010000188.1:0-4212 GCA_050116415.1 Thioalkalispiraceae bacterium | reverse complement strand
TAGACCTTCGCGTATAATATAAATATCTTCAGGATGTTCATGGCCTTGCATTGCCAGGAGCGCAAGATCAATATATTCATAGATTCTTTCTTCCAGCGCTTTTATGGTTATTTGCATTGCGGAAGAAGTTTTTTCTGCGCAGGACAGAATTCTTAATATCTCGTTTAAATCCAGGGCTTCCTGTGCTTTTTTGTATGCAATTTTATCAAACAATTCAGGGATGGTATTTTCTTTTAATAATACAGTAATAAGTGCATATTGATAGCGAGGTGTACCATTGCTTTCTTCTGTAAGCCATTTATAAAACTGCTGGTTTGGGTTTTGTGTATAGGCATATAACAATTTTGCGGCTTCGTAACAAACCCTGGTATCCTTATCCTCGATGGCTTGTTCAATTACATTGTTGTTTGTTGGGTTATCTAATAGCTTGCAGCATCTTATGCAGCTTATTTTTTCGTCACTGTTGGCAAAAGCATAAGCACTTTCCAGGATCGGCTGTATTTCATTAAAGTTATTTCCTGGCCAGTATTCAAGGGCCTTGATTGTTTCTAGATATAATTTGTTATCATTAGTTTCTATATGCTTGATAATATTGGTTTTATAGTGGTTTATAAGGTCATTAAGATCTGTGCTTAAGTAACCGATTAGCTGCAAGGAAACGAAGTAATCGTTGATGTTTTCTGAATCAAGAATACTGCTCCATGTAGCCAGGGCATTGTCAATTAATTCATTATTTTCTGTTGTAAAAACCCCGATGATCCCGGCTGCTTTAAGTCTTGAGCTTGATTCGTTAAGTAGCTGGGGAATTTGTGAAATTGCCTGTGGATCGTTTAATTTGAATAATGCATTAAGTATCGTAAGTTTCAGGTGGTCATCCGAGTCCTGGTAAGCTTGCCATAAATACTCTGATAGGCCTGCTGTTTTTGATTCTGCTACAAGCTTTATTATCTGGTCCCTGGTTGCCGGGGTGGTGTTTAATGTCTTGTTGAGAATAATTTCGATTGCAATATCAGGATTACTTTTAAGTAAAATTTTAATAAATGAAACAAGTGAGTCGCTATCAAGGTGGTCTATCTTTTTCAAGAACTCAGATGAATTTATATTAAGGTTTTCTACCAATTCGGATGATGAAGCGTCAGGTATAAATATTCTCTGTTTAAGGTTTGATAATATTTCCTTAAGGTATGCGTTGTTCATTTTATGGTTGTAAAAAAGGTAAAAAATAGCCGCGCACACACCAACAGCCAAAAAATATCTGGGATCACCAGCTTGTTGCATAAATAATAGTAATGTCCCGCACGTTGCCAGTGCTAACGGTAAAACAATAACGATCTGGCTTGAAAGGGCGCGTCCTCTTACGTTTTCTGGAATGGCGTTGAAAAATATTACCCTGACCGGGTTCCTGAAGGCAGGCATGATTGCGTCCTTGTTAACGCTTCCAACTAAAGCAGAATAAAATGAAAAATTCGTAATAAGGGCGGTATAACTCGCAATGCTGGTTAATGGAAAAAACAGGTTGACTTTTTTTGCGCCAAAGCGATTAATTACCTTGTTGGTCAAAAATACCTGCATCATCAATGCCAGTGAACTGGTTGTTGCCGTCAATATGCCAAAGAACCTGGTTAGTTCTTCCTCGCTGGGGAACGTCTTTGTGTATACGCGATTTACCGAATAACATAACACATAAAATGTGATTACCATAAAAAACAAGGCAATTGATGAATATCTTAGTAATTGAGACGATTTCAATAATTTGACGCCAGATGTAACCTGGCTGATAGCTTGTTGTACTTGACGCGAGCTTTTATGCTGCGGTCTGTAGAATGGCGATGTGCCGTGAGTTCTATGCCAGTATTGAATCAGCATGATAGCCGTGCCAAGCAAGACGCACCATAGTATTATAATATTATGAATTCCAATTATCGTGGAAACCTGTGATATTATCGTTCCCCCTATAATACTTCCAATAAGCGTACCAGACATGATGACAGGGAAAACACGTTTTGCCTGCATCGAGTTAAAATTCTGGCTTAAGTAAAAAGCGGCATGAATAAGGAAAACTTCTGAAGCAATTTCGTAGACAAGAAAATATACCGGATAGATATAACTGGTTGAGCCAAACACCATAATCGACCAGTTTGAAAGCAGTATACCGATCAGCAAAATATAGAGGATAACAAAGAATCGTTCTGGTTTTAGTCTGTCTGCAAAAGCAGCATAAAACACACTGGTCAGCGACAGTGAAACGCCGAGCAGAATATACATGGTTGGCAGGTGTTCTATACCAAACCGTTTGAAAAACAAGGCGTCTGTACTACTTCTGCCAAATGCGTTTCCGCAACCAGCAAGCAGGTAAACGAGGAAAAAGTAGAAGACATGCCGGTACTCGTTTTCACGTACAAGAATCAGATCCGCAAATTTCCTGATGATTGGCATGTTGGTTATTTATCAATGATTATTATTATTATTATTTTTAAATGAAATCCAATAATTAAGCCTGTGCTCGTCGTTCCGGGCCCTGGTATTGGTTAAGCATGTGATTGATAATGTATTGGTGGTCTTTCCCATCTTCAATGGCAAATAGAACGCTACGGATTAAATTGACCAACGCGCGATAGTCTTGTGAAACCTGACGGTTGATCGAGTACTGAATATGATGTGCAAGTGGGGCGTTGGACTGGTACAGCAGCATGAAAGCGTTGGCAGGCAATGACGCGACCTTGACGTCTCCGACCGCTTTACAGGTCGCTTCATGCTTTCCATTATCTATAACTGAAACGACACCAAACCATTCCCCTGGATGAAGCTTTTTAATCTCGAGGAAGCCACACTTTTTACCACGATTGTGTGTTACCGAGATATGCCCCTCTATCAACAGGTATATTCTGTCGCTACGAGTATGTTCTTCAAAAAAAGTGTAACCATCAGGATGTGTGCTGACCACCATCGCCTGTTCCAGGACCGATAGTTGTTCGTTGGTTAAATCAGAAAAATCAGGAACTGTTTGTAAAAATTTATGAAAGTCCATTTCTGTCTCCTGCATCAATGGTAGTGCAAATGGTGATAAATCTTCACAAACCATTCGCGTGTTGAATAGTTTTGTGTGTTATCTGGGTGGTCCTGTTTGGCGTTGATTAATCCGTCAAAAAGCAACCTGTCAGCAGACTTTAATCTTTCACTCAATATCGAGGATATGGAACGCAGCATTTTTCCCGATATCGTCGGGTATTCTTTCTCTAGTTCGTTGAAGGCATCCCTGGTAAGGCTATAAATAATACATGGTGTTTCAGTGATGACCGAAGAGGTCGCCGTGTCTCCATCAAGCATCGAGACCTCACCAATATATTCACCAGGATAAATTTTACCGATAGTTATTTTCCTGCCATCTTGTTCAATATAACAATCCAGTGTTCCTTCCATCACAAAATAGAGTGCATCATTTTTCTGGTTGTCTTTAATTATGTGCTTATTTTCACCGATTGAGGCAAACTTCAGGGAGCGTATCAAGGCGCTAACCTCTTGATTATTTGTGTGTTCGGTGATTTTGGGAAAACGCTTGCAGAATTCTTGTGTAGTCAGGGTCATATCCTTTAACCTCATACTAATTGCGTATTTTTTCAAATAGAGTATGGCACAAGTTATTTGCTTTTTGAATCAGGGGATAAACTAATACAAAAGTAGTACTTTTGGCTTATATTACAACATTTACTAATTTCTACATGAAACCCCTTATTGAAATATTCGAATGATCCAGCTAATAATGATTTAAAATAAAAATCATAATAATTTATTACAAACATATTTGTGACACGCTAGTAACCGCGATGTCTTGAATAACTAAATGGACTTAGAAGTAGCAATTCTTTAGAAATAAAGCCTTCGGGCAATTTATACCCCCCATAGTGAGTAGTATTTAGTTGTTTAGCATTTATTTATATTTAATTATCAATAGGCTAAATAACTGAAATTAAAAGAAATACGAAGTACTTACTGAAAATGCCAAACTTATTGTGAAATAAGGGCGGAAAACCATGTGTCTCAATGCACACTCATTGAGATTGACAGGTTACCAGTAAAAGGGATTTTACCGACAACTAAGGTACCAGTCACAAGGGGTATGGATATGGTTTTCAGTCATTATTTCAGAATCTTCAGTCATTCAATTCTTTTTATATTGCTATTTTTTACATCTTCCGTAACGGCACAGGAAGG
>JASFOS010000187.1:0-4231 GCA_050116415.1 Thioalkalispiraceae bacterium | reverse complement strand
TTTCCTTCATGAAGTTGGGCATCGCCATTGCGGCCTGGTGAATATCACTGTTGTAATAATTCGTTTTAATTATTTTATCTTGACGGAATTCCCCGAGCGCGGTTTGCTTGCCGGCCAGGGTAGCACTCCACCAGCCCGACGGGTAAGTGCATTGCGGGAAGTTGAGGGTGGCCACGTCACTGAAGCCGGCGGCCTTGAGCGTGGTCTGCACGTGTTTGATCAGTTCCATGTGGAATAAGGGGGATTCGCTTTGCCCGGCGAACACGCCTCCGCCTTTCAACGCACGGAAACAGGCCTGTAAAAATTCTTCCGAGAACAACACCGCGGCCGGGCCTTCCGGGTCGCTGCCGTCGATCAGGATCGCATCATAACTTTCCGGTTCACACTGGCGTACCCAGTTAATGCCGTCATCAAACTGGATATGGGCACGCGCGTCATGGTTGGCTTCACACAGTTGCGGAAAAAACTGTTCCGAGATACGGGTGACACGCTCGTCGATTTCCACCATGTCAACGTGGGTCACCGTGTCATGTTTGAGCACTTCGCGCAACGTGCCGCAGTCGCCACCGCCGATGATCAACACGCGTTGCGGGTTGGCATGACTGAACAGGGCCGGGTGTGACAGCATTTCGTGATAGATGAAGTTGTCACGGTCAGTGACCATCACCAGGCCATCCAGGGTCAACAACCTGCCAAAGCTCTCGGTCTGAAACACTTCGATTTTCTGGTAAGCTGATTGCTCTTCGTGCAGTTTTTCCGTGATCTTGAGGGAAATGGCGGATTTCTCACCGGGCCATTCTTCGGTAAACCAGGTGTTGTCAGGCAGACTCATGGTATGACTTCCAGTATATAATGTGGTGGTTTAAAAAATAATTTTCCCACAAGATCGGCAACAAGCAAATAGCTGGGGTAACGGCATGACAAACTGGTCTATTCACAAATCGCTGGCCACCTACAATATTGATAACTGGTCCGCCGGCTATTTTGCCATTAATGATCAGGGCCACCTGGAAGCCCGCCCGCATGCCAATACTGATAAAGCCGGTATTGATCTGTATGAGCTGGCATGCCAGTTTCGCGAGCAGGATATTCGCCTGCCGGTACTGGTGCGTTTTACCGATATTCTTGAAGACCGGGTCGCGCAACTGGCGACCAGTTTTAACAATGCCATCGCCGAAGACGGTTACCAGGGCGGCTATACGCCGGTATATCCCATCAAGGTCAACCAGCAACACAGCGTGGTGGAACACCTGTTGAATAACCCGCATCATCCCATCGGGCTGGAAGCGGGCAGCAAGCCGGAACTGATGGCGGTACTGGGCTTGATGCAGCGCGCGGAAGGCATCATCGTCTGCAATGGCTACAAGGACCGTGAATATATTCGCCTGGCGCTGATCGGCCAGCAAATGGGCCACCGGGTATTCATTGTGATCGAAAAGCTGTCCGAGCTGGAGCTTGTGATCCGCGAGTCACAGGCGATGAACATCAGCCCCAACCTTGGGGTACGGGTCAGGCTGGCCTCCATCGGTGCCGGCCAGTGGCAGAATACCGGCGGTGAAAAGTCCAAGTTCGGCCTCTCCGCCAGCCAGGTGCTGTCACTCATCGCCCGGCTCAGCGACGTGGACATGCTCGACAGTCTGAGCTTGCTGCATTTTCATCTGGGTTCGCAACTGGCCAATATCCGCGACATCCAGCATGGCATGCACGAGTGCGCGCGGTTTTATGCCGAGCTGCATCAACTGGGGGTCGATATTCGGCACGTGGATGTGGGCGGCGGCCTGGGCATCGACTATGAAGGCACCCAGTCACGCCATACTTATTCCATGAACTACAGCGTGCAAAGTTACGCCAGTAACATCGTGCATATTTTATGGGACATGTGTGAAAAGCATGGCCTGAAACATCCTGACATCATGACCGAGTCGGGTCGAGCCATGACGGCCCATCATGCCATCCTGATCACCAACGTGATTGACAGCGAGAGGGTGCCACAAGTTAACCAGGCCGAGCCACCAGGACAAAATGCGCCTGCTGAATTGCAGGAGTTGTGGCAGGCCTACCAGGCGATGGCCCAGGGTGTGAGTGAGCACAAGGCCATCGAGCTCTACCATGATAGCGTGCAGGCCCTGGCCGAAGTGCACCAGCTTTATGCCCGCGGCCTGTTGAACCTGTCACAGCGTGCCTATGCCGAGGAAATTTATTTCACTACCTGCCAGCGGGTGCGGGACTGTATCCAGTCAAGGCATCGCGCCTTTCATGACGTACTGGATGAGATCAATGAAAAGCTGGCCGATAAGTATTTTTGTAATTTTTCCCTGTTCCAGTCGATGCCGGATGTCTGGGCCATCGAGCAGATTTTCCCGGTGGTACCCTTGCACCGGCTCGATGAGCAACCGTTACGACGCGGCGTGATTGAAGATATCACCTGTGACTCGGATGGTCGTATCGACCTTTACGTGGATGGTGAAGGCGTGGAAGCCAGCCTGCCTTTACATGACGTTAACAAAGGTGAAGAATACCTGCTGGGCATGTTCCTGGTGGGGGCTTACCAGGAAATTCTCGGCGACATGCACAACCTGTTCGGTGATACCGACTCGGTGCACGTGGCCCTGGCAGACAACGGGGAATACCAGGTCAGTGAAGTGTTGCAGGGTGACACGGTCGACGCGGTATTACGTTATGTGCATTTTAATTCGCAACAATTACTGGATGCCTACCAGCAAAAACTCGCCAGCAGCAAGCTGAGTGACCAGGGTAAACAACAATTGTTTGAAGAGCTGGAGCAAGGTATTCGCGGTTATACATATTTAGAAGATTAAGAAGGTAGCAAAAATGGATCAAATATTGATTGAACACAACCCCTCGGAAGCCAAGCTGGATGTGATGGGTGTTTATAACTGGCCCACCTGGAAAAAAGAAGCCTCCACGTTTCCCTGGTCATACGATCAGCAGGAGACCTGCTATATCCTGCATGGCGAGGTGGTGGTGACGCCGGAAAATGGTGAACCGGTGACCATCGTGCAGGGTGACCTGGTGACGTTTCCCAGGGGCATGAACTGTACCTGGGAAATCAAGCAGGACATTAAAAAACATTACAACTTCGAATAAGCCGGACACGCTGTAATCACTCAGGGACGAGCAGGTTTTATATAGAGTGTGATGCCAATCACAATTCAATGAAATTCTCATGGGCCACCATGAGAGAGCCATTAGAAATCATTTCAATAGCGCTAACAGGTGCCGATATATAAGGAATGAAAAGCGCGGACCGCTATCTGGCTTATAGCTATTACGTTATCACCTGCCTGTTCCTGACCATACTCGGTATAAGGGCATTTACTTCCGGTGCGCCGAAGCCAATAGAAGTAATTATATTAGGGTTTTTCTTTCCTTTTTTAATCATCAGTATTTTCCGCTGGCGCTTTGAAGACGCGGTGATGCACAAGGTCCATTACTTTGACCAGCCCCGTCGCCAGCTGATTTTTGATTTCAGCCTGTTCGTGATCGCGGCACTGATGCTGGTTTATCACCTGCTCATCACGCTGGAGCAGAACCTGTTTACCACCACCAAGGTGGTTTTCGGTACCTTGATGATGGGGTATTTTGCCAGTATCGACAGCGCGCTGGGCCGCGAGCTTCACCTGATCCAGCAGGTGCGCCCGGTCATTAAACAGCGCTTCGAAGTAAAGTCATTTGCGGCAAGAATGCGCTTGCTGATGACCATTACCATCGTCATCACCCTGGTCGCGGTCCTGTTTTCCGCGATCGATGCGCTGGATCTGTTCATGGTGCATCACCACCTGTCCCACGAGCAGGACAAGCAGTTTTTCCTGCTCGAAGTGTTTTTTATTTTTGCCATCGTGGTGAGTTTTTCCATCCGGCTGATTCACTCCTACACGCGCAATATCAAGTTACTGTTTGATTCCCAGCTGGATGTGCTGAAGAACATTCATGCGCGCAATTATTCTGCGTATGTACCGGTCATCTCCAACGATGAGTTTGGCCTGGTCTCACAGGAGATAAACAGCGTCATCGACGAGCTGAATGAAAAGGAACATATCAGGAAAACCCTTGAGCAGATCGTCAGCCCCAACATCATGGAAAAACTGCTCAAGGATGACAAGGGCCAGCTCAAGGCGGGCCAGGAATATAACGTTGGCATCCTGTTCTGTGACCTGAGAAAGTTCACCACCTATGCCGAAAGTGCACCGCCGGAAGAAGTGAGTTTCTT
>JASFOS010000186.1:0-4238 GCA_050116415.1 Thioalkalispiraceae bacterium | reverse complement strand
CATTGGCGACCTGCACCAGCTGGACATATTCCTGGTAAGGACCGTCATAGTCACTATCATGGTGTTCCAGGGCGGTTGTGGTGATGGCCAGTGGTAAGCACCATTCCAGTAATACCAGGCTACCCAGTTCCGCGTGAGTAATGCCGAAGCACTGTTGTTCGACCTCGATGACATGAGTCTCACTATGATGGGATAACAGCTTGTTCAGCCACAGGTACTCACTACGGAAGAGCTGTGCCATGACCATCACGCCGATGTTATGCAGCAGCGCCGCCAGGTACACCAGCCCGGGTTTTACCGTTATATCCGCTTGCGTCATGCTGGCCAGTTGTCGGCTCAGGGTTGCGCTGTAGATTGCCTGTTTCCATTGTGCTTCTCTACCCAGCGGACCGTCATTGGCCAGCTTAAAGGCTTTGCCGATAATCGAACCCAGGGCAATGTAAATGGCGTTTTCGAAGCCAATAACGCGGAATATGGCGTCATAGGTGGTCTCAACCGGTTGCGGTGAACTGTACCAGGCCGAGTTGGCATGACGCATGATTTGCGCCACCAGCGCCGGGTCACGCTCAATGATGTCGACCAGTTGTTCGATGGTGGCATCAGGGTTATTGCGTAAGCGCAACAGGTGATAGGCGGTTTCCGGCATCGCGGGCAATTCTTCAAGGCTGGCGATGCGCTCACGCAGGTTAGAGGCGGGTGCATCTGCGTAAGCGCTTGCTTCGCTGGTTTCAAGTTTATCGGGACGCGCGAAACTGCTGCCAATATAACTGTTGTGCTGCAGGAACTGTTCGTAGGGTTCCTCAAGCACGATTTCATAATTATGGCCTGGTAAGCTGAAATAGATGTTATCGTCCTGAAACAGGGTCTCATCAATAACCAGTTCGATGGCATCGGGTTTCAGTGGCGAGAGCATATCGTACAGGCCATCTGTTTCAATCGGTGACAAATCAGTACGCTTGAAGAGCTTTTGCAAGGTTGTAATATCGGGGGTATAGCCAGCAGGGTACATGGCAGCCACCAGTCCCTTGCTATCATGCAGCATGAGAATATCGGCGTGCAGGGATGTCACCGGGTTTTGCGAATCGAGGTTATGGGTGCTGTAATTAAAGCCCCATAAGTCAAACAGGGGTTGAGCGAGCTTGTTTGGCGGCATTTGCTAATCTTCAGTCATGTTTTCAATACACTATATAGCGACAATCAAAGTGTGGGACTTGAGCATAATTTGTGATGTGGTTAACAAATTGACTGATACAAGACAAGTGGTTGATTTCTCCGCCGATAAATGGCGATATAGTAGACAGTCTAATTTGTCATCGTGTTTCATGGTCATATCGAAAAGCACAAATAATAAGTAAAACGGCGATAACAACATGGATGAAAAACAAGCATTCAGCCCCGAGACACTCAAACAATTCGAGCCCCTGTCAACACTGTCGGATGAACGGCTGACAGAATTGGCCGGCCTGGCGATGAGCGAAACGCATAATTTTGGTGCCAGCCTGTTCAGCGAAGGTGATATCGATAGTCAACAGATTTACCTGCTGCATGGTGATGTGCAGTTGAAGTCATCCGATGGCGCCATCGATATGATCGTTTCGGCGGGGACACCACAGGCAAAATTTCCCCTTGATGATAGCCAGCCTCGCCAGGTTTCCGGGGTTGCCATGTCGGTAGTCGAAGTAATTCGCATCGACAATAGTGTGCTTGATTACATGATGACCTGGGATCAGCTGGCTGTATCAGAAAACACCCCGCAACCGATCGAAGACAAGCCGCCGGTCAGTCCTGGCGAGCAACAGGCTGCGGCCGTTACAGCGGTTATGGATGAGCAGGGCGAAGCCAGCGAAGACAAAAGCTGGATCCGTAAAATGCGCCATATCATGGCTTTCAAGGCGATGCCGGCAGCCAATATCAAGCAGTTACTGGGCCGGATGGAATCGCTGGATGTGAAGCAGGGTGACGTGGTCGTCAAGCAGGGCGAAGCCGGTGATTACTATTATGTACTGACCGAGGGTAAGGCAAAAGTCACGCGCACCATCGAGCTCGCCACACTGGAAGCCGGTACCAGTTTTGGTGAAGAGGCCTTGATTGCGGAGAGTAAGCGAAATGCCACCGTCACCATGCTGACAGATGGCAATATTTCACGGCTGGCCAAGTCTGATTTCGACGCGCTGTTAAAAGAGCCGTTGATGGAACGGGTGAGTGCCGATGAAGCGCGCGTAAAGGTCGCCCAGGGCGCCACCTGGCTGGATGTGCGCCATGCCAAGGAATACCATTTCAGGCATTTACCCAAAGCTGTTAATATTCCCCTGCATGAGCTACGTATGCGACTACAGGAACTGGATAAGAACAGCCATTACATCTGTTACTGTAGTACCGGTAAGCGCAGTTCCGCAGCGGCGTTCCTGCTCAGGCAGAATGGCTACAATGCCAGCGTGTTGAATGGTGGAGTGCAAACCATGGCCAAGGACCTGGTTAAATCATAAGCCCTACGATAAAGGCAATCTCGACGCCTTGATCAGAGCTGGTTAAGTTGTTCAATATTTTCAATGATCGCATCGGTGGTGGCAGTAAAGGCCACCGCAAGCAGCAGGTAACCCGTAAACCTTAGTAGCCACAAGCCGGCACCTGTCCAGCCACGGGTTTTCACCAGGTAAACAGGATAAACCAGCTCGGTCAGGGGAACCGAGAGGGAGCTATAGAGCTCGCGATTGATATGCGCATAGCGAGTGGCATCAACGTAGATGTACCACGCGGCAATGCTGTTGAGTGCTATCTTGGCAATCCATGGATACCAGCCGGCAGAGGTGATGTTTGGCGCGCCATACTCATCAAACAGAAGACTGACCACCAGGAATGACCAGAACAGGGCGCCAATATAACGTGAATCAATCTCTTTTTGGTCATTTGTGTTCATGAAAAGGCTATACCAGGTTCAATAAACTCAGTTCCTGGGGGTGCGGGTTCATATAATAGGAATTTTCAATATAGGGATCCGGGCATTTACGAAAGTGGTGCTTGAGCAGGGTGATGGGAACAATCAAAGGCAGTTCACCCTGTGCATAACGCTCGATGGTTTCAACCATCTCCTGTTTATCATCCTTATCCAGTTCTTTTTTCAGGTAACCCTGGATATGCTGCAGTACATTGACGTGATTACCACGCGTAGCAATGACTTTGAGCGATTGCATGAGCCCGGACAGGTATTGCTCGGCGATTTGTTCAAGGTTGTCGTTGTTAATATCGGCCAACAGTCGTCCTAACGAGCGAACATCATTCTGGTTGTGGCTCATGATAATGAGTTTATGTTGGGCATGAAAATCAGTCAGTGCTTTGGCGCTGATGCCACGGGCAAGCATCTGTTTCCAGCGTGCGTAGACATAGACACGCTTGATGAAATTCTCGCGTAATCGTGGATCACCCAGCCGGCCTTCTTCTTCAACCGGGAGGTGCGGATAGTTCTGCATCAGGCGTGCCGCATAGATGCCCTGGCCAGTACGCTCCGGCATCCCTTTTTTGTAAAGCTTGACCCGTTCCATGCCGCAACTTGGTGAATCCTTTTTCAGAATGTAACCACAAAGGTGCTGTTGCCAGTGTTTTTGTTTGTCGGCGCTGTTAACCAGTTGCCGGGTAACGTCCAGTTGCGGGTTTTTTACCCCGACGCAGTGTATTTGTTCATCGACGAGTTCCAGCCGAATCGGTTCACGCGGAATCCCCAGTCCAATCTCTACTTCAGGGCAAAAAGCAGTAAACTCGAAAAACTGGCCCAGTGTGGATTCGATATAACTGTGACGTTTGTGGCCACCGTCATAACGCACTTCGTTACCGAGTAGGCAGCTGCTGATTCCCACCGGAATTTTAGTCTTCGACATAATACTGCTTCGCTCTAGCGTTCAGGGACAGGGATTGGGGATCGATTGCTGGATCGCGTCAATCTGTTCCAGCACTTCATCGGAAAGTTTCAGCTCGATACTTTGTATATTATCCTGTAACTGCTGCATATTAGTGGCACCGATAATGGTACTGGTTAAAAAGGGACGAGTGTTGACAAAGGCCAGCGCCATTTGCGCAGGATCCAGATCATGCTGCCTGGCGAGCTGCACGTATTGCCACGTGGCCTCGAGTGCTTGCGGGTTGCTGTAACGGGTATAATCCGGCCACAGGCTGATGCGGGCACCGTCCGGTTTCTGGTTATCAAGGTATTTACCGGACAGTACCCCGAAACCCAGTGGCGAGTA
>JASFOS010000185.1:0-4288 GCA_050116415.1 Thioalkalispiraceae bacterium | reverse complement strand
ATAGTCGGCAATTAACTGAATTTCTTCGTCACTGTAACCTTTAGCATGCCGCCCCATCACGGTTGATGGTCTACTACCTTGGCGAAAATCTTTTAATGCCTTGGAAATAAAATCAGATGATTTGCCATTAATACTTGGGATCGCCCCCGGGCTTTTGCCATCGGTGCCATGACAGGCTGAACAGGAGTTACTGAGCATAGCACCACGCGAGACACCTGATGCCTGGAGGCTATTGCCAAGTAGTAAAAGGTTCACGATTATCAGTGCTTGCAATGATAATGGAGATTGCATAGGACACCTCCTGGTAAATAAGAACGGTAGTACGAAAAAACTATGATTAGTAAAGGAAGGATAGCTGAGTTTAAATAATTTGACAGGTAGAAGCTTGATACAGGTCAACTAATTATTAATAAAAGTAAATGATTTATTTATCCTCATATAATGAAGACATTAGTTCCTGAAAATGGTTTTCCAGCCGCTCCCGGAAGTCTCTACTGAAATCTTTATCAGCTTCCTTAATTAGACCAAGACAATATTGATGATAATTATTAAAAGAATTAATCACGACGTCTTTTGGCAGGTATTGGGTTGCGCCTGGCTTCGGCATAGCCGAAGCATTGTCAGTGCTGGCTGGCTGTGTGTCAGCCGAGCGGGGAATCAGTCTGTCTTTCCCGCCGGATTTGGGTGAAGCCGTCAATGGTCCAGATTTGACATATGTTTCTCCCTGGAAGACAAATTCTTGTCCTATTGGAATCAAGTAAAATTTCATTTTGATCTACTCATTCATTAAACAGGTATTATTGGCTTATCAGGTTGGATAAGAACTCCATGTAGGTGGCGCTATCCCAGTCACGCCCCCCCAAAGCCTGGTAGCGAACCTTGCCATGTGGATCGACAAGATAGGTTGCCGGTAATCCGCGTGGCTGCCATTGTTCGGTGACCTGGCCATCTCTGTCCATCAGCGGGCGGATTTCGGGAGCATGGATGGCCAGGAAGCTGAAAACCGTGTCTTCATTTTCCGCGGTATTAATAAGTGCAATCTCGAGATTTTTCCCCTGCATTTTTTGCCACATAGCCTGAATCGCGGGCATCTCGCGGCGACACGGACCACACCAGCTGGCCCAGAAGTGGACAAACATCCATTTGTTGTTTGCCAGTGGTGTCTGGTAGGCAATACCATCAATATCCTCAAGCTTGAGAGACGGCGCGGGATAAGGCTCAAGTTCGATGATGCCGGCGGGTAATTGTTTGGCGAACACGGGTGACACGTGAATAAGTAGCAAAAAGCTCAGGAAAAGGAATGATTTGTTCATTGGTTTTCTGCACATTCGATATGTTTGAAATTAACACTCAGGGGAAGACCTTTACCATCAGCACCAGTCGGAAACTGGGCTGTGATATCAAACGGTTTGTTCAGGCGAGGCAGGATAATGTTTCCCCCTTCACGTTCATTGGGGTGAAAATCCAGTCGCTCAGGCAGCAATGTCCAGCGGAACGTGGCTTGATGCGCCAGTGGTATGTTCATGGTCTGCCATTTTTGTTTCCAGAATTGGCGATCATAACGGGTGACAGTGCCATCCTCGTTGGTAAAGTCCCAGCGAGATAGATCCAGCCAGATAAAATCATCGCTCTTGTTCTTGATGAAAACGGTTACAAAACACTGCTGTTTCAAAATAGCGATCATGTTTTTCTGAAAGCCACGGGCCTCATAAAACGCACCGATTTGTTGTGGGGTGCGCGTGGATATCCTTAGCTCTAGCGACGTGCTTTCATGTTGAGCCCGGTTTGCAGCATGCGCCTGGCTGCCATACGAAAGCGGCAGGCCAATGAGGAATAATGGTATTAACAGGTATTTAATCTTCATAATGTTATAAGCTGCTTAGCCACAGGCGGATACGCAGCCCGTATTCGCTGGTATAGCCTTTCTCGACGAATGAAACCTCACCCTCAGGGTTGATAATAAAGGATACCGGTACTCCGCCGACACCAAATTTTTCAGCAATTGCACTCTGCGGGTCAGGGATATTGATGAATTTGAGATCATGCTCTTGCAGGTAGGCAGCCAGTTCCTGGTCGGTCCCTGATTCTATGGCCACACCGATCACGGTGTAGTCGCGGCTAATGGCCTTGATATTATCCTGTTGCAGCTTACAGATGGGACACCAGCTGCCCCAGAAGTATAATAATACCGGCTTACCTTTCAGGGATGAGAGATTGACTGTTTCACCATCCATTGAGCGCGCCTCGATACTTGCAGGCAGGGTTGTCACCAGGTCACGTTGTACATAGGCTTTGACAGCAAAATACACCGCGATAATCAATATGATCTCAATAACGAGCTTGATGCCAGGGATTTTCAGAAATGTGCGTAGTTTCGGGTTCATGGCGCTATTTTACGGAACAAGTCACGCTTTATACTATACAAAATTGTCGTTTTTGGTTACCGTTGACTTAGTTTAATAAAAATATCCTGTTGACAGGTTTCGGGAAATACCTAAGCACATGTCATTTTTAAGTGTAAAAATCGCTGTTCCGCTCTGGCTGCTGCTACTCATCATCGTTGGCTTGATCCCGTTGTTTTTCCAGACATTACGCTGGCTGAAAAGCAAGGGTATTCTGAACAAGGCTGATATCGTGATTGATGCCCGTATGACGACGATCAAGCCAAAAGTTTCTCAGCCTGAATCGCGCAAAAAACCACGACGCCAGAACGAGGTCAATATTTTAAAACTTCTGGCACGTAAAGGCGAGCAAGGTATGTTGTTGCAATCCATTGCCGATACGCTTGGCATAGACAGTAATGCGACCAAGAAGGCAATTGAATACCTGGAAGGCAAGAAGCTTATTGAGACCATCCAGGGTATGGGCGGCAATAAAGTCTATTTGACCCAGGTCGGCACGAATTACTGTGGCAAGAAAGGGTATATGCAGGTTGCCTGAACAGGGTACCGGCCTGGTGCGAGGGTTAAAACTGCAAACCTATATCTGGAAGCTGGCAGACCATTGCTGGTTTTTATAGTCAATATCCAGCCTGCACGGGTGCATTTTACGTGAGGCATCCGAGTTAAATTCACCATCAATGGGGTAATTGCTGGCAAATTCCTCGGGGCTACATGAGCTGGCCGGTACAGCGCGAAAATTGACAGCAAGTTTATCGGTGACTGTAACGGTTGGCCTGTTTTTATCGTTTTCAAAGACAACCCTTTTTTTTACCACGCAACTGAAATAAAGTTGCATTTCTGCATTTAAGGGTTGTGCTCGTTTTGCAAGTGCTCGGTCGGCCCTTTTGGTCCAGCGTACTTCGAGTGGATAGTCACCCAGTTGTACTGATTTACTGAAACGAAACGGGTGTAACCAGCGATCCAGGATGGTTATGGGGCTGGTAATTGCAAAATAGCTATGAGCCAAATCCATGTGGTAATACCCTGTATGTCTACTTTAATTAATAGTACATTTAAAATTATATTAAATACAGTTAAGTTAAGCGTTAAATAATTCGCAATTATGGGTTCTCAACAGGCTACGCTCTACTATTTCCATGATCCCATGTGTAGCTGGTGCTGGGCATTTTCAGCCACATTTCACCAGTTAGTTGAGCATATGCCGGCATCGGTTATTGTCAGGCCTGCCCTTGGCGGGTTGGCAGCAGACACCGATGAACCGATGTCGCCAGAAATGCAGGAACACATCAGGAGTAACTGGCGGAAGATTGAGGCAAGCGTTCCGGGTGTCAGGTTTAACTACGCTTTCTGGGAGCAATGCCAGCCGCGACGCGCCACCTACGCCGCATGCCGGGCGGTAATCGCAGCCCGCTTGCAGGGAGGGGAATTCGAGCGGGCGATGATCAGCGCGATACAGCGGGCGTATTACAGGCAGGCACGAAACCCCTCCGAAAATGAAACATTGCTCGAGCTGGCATCTGAGCTGGGCCTGGATGAAAGGTTTGAACGTGATTTTTATTCAGAGGGAGTAGCCCGGCAATTGCAACAGGAAATCAGTTTGTGTCGGGCAATGTTTGTGGAGAGCTTTCCCAGCCTGGTTTTGCAGGTCGGACAATCATGTTACCCGGTAAGTATTGATTATCTTGATTATCGTCCCATGCTGAATTTTATCTTACAGCAGCTAGAAGAAGCCAAATAGGCTATAATCATGATCAAAACGGGGGAAACAGAATGCGTTTAATCAGCTTGTTATTATCGCTTGCCATACTTGGTTACGTTATCAGTATTTACCTGGATAGTTCGTCAGGTTCCTCAGCGGGCAACGAGCAATACAGTTCGCGACCACA
>JASFOS010000184.1:0-4293 GCA_050116415.1 Thioalkalispiraceae bacterium | reverse complement strand
TACCTGCCGCTGGTCAAACAATTTGATGCCGAACGCCATGTCGCCAACCAGGCTATCCCGATCCTGATGTGCCATGGTGCCCATGACCCGGTTGTGCCTTTTCAGCTTGGCGATGATTCGCGTTATTTTCTTGAACAAGCCGGCTACCGGGTCGACTGGCACACCTACCCCATGCAACATGGCGTCTGTCCGGATGAAATTCACGATATCAGCCAGTGGCTGCAAAAAACACTGCTATAATCGCTTTAAAATGAACATGCGCAAACTTATCTTACTTGGTGTCCTGCTATTCAGTAGCAACAGCTTTGCTGATGCTCCCCCAAACTATCCGTTTGTTTCTTTTGATAAAGGTTTGAAACAGGCGCAACAGTCCAATAAACCCGTTTTCCTGTATTTCGGCCGCTATGGTTGTGGCTGGTGTGATAAAACCAACGCCGAGACATTTTCACAGCCCAATATCAAGAAACTGTTTACCGAGAACTATGAACTGGTTTATGTCGACGCGGAAAGCGGCAAACGTATCACCCTGCCTTCCGGCGAACGCATCACCGAACTTGAACTGGGCGCACGCCTCAATGCCTTTGCCACACCTTTATTTGTTTACATGAACGCCAACGGTGATACGCTGTTACGCGCACCGGGCTTCAAAACCGCCAACGACTTTATCCAGTTTGATCGTTACATCCAGGGCAAGCACTATAAAACCATGTCCATTAATGAGTTCCTGAAAACACCATGAAACGTTTACTGGTTTTGTTATATTTCCTTGCCTTACCTGTTTATGCACAGTACTACCAGTTCGCCGGTGCAATCGAGGTTACCCTCAGCAAGCCCGGGACCTTTCATCACCTTGATGGCAGCGGACGCAAGAACATCGCCGTCAGTGACAAGCAGGTCGCGGTGGTCTGGGAGGATAACCGTACCGGTACCCCACAGGTCTACACCGCATTCAAAGCCCTTGATGCCACACAATTTGACGACAGTCTTCGCCTCAGCCAGCCACAACATGAAGCCTATGAGCCGACACTACTGGCTGTCGACAACGATACCTTTCTCTATGCCTGGGAGGCTAACCAGCATGCCTGGTTAACCACCGTCAGTCACAACAAGCCGGGGCCCGTGCAACAACTGGACAAGCAACATTCCACGCAGGTCAGCTTAACCCGAACCCGTGAGGGTAAAATTTATGCCGCCTGGATCCAGCACACCAAACAACAACAGCAAGTGATGCTGAGCGAAATCAGTTTTAAGGATTCACAACTGCGCATTGCCAAGCCCGTGCTGGTCGATACGCTTTCCCGGCAACGCCACCAGAGCTACCCCAGCCTGGTGGCAGTCGATAACGGCCTGGTGATTGGCTGGGAAGATCGCCAGCATGGCCATACCCGCATCTACACCAGCTACTCCGCTGATGGCAAACAGTTCGCGCCGAAACAATTGCTCAATGATTTCACGCCACCGCCCAACCCCGAGTATGGACGTGGCACCGGCGCAACCCGGGTTGCACTGGCCAGTGGCACACGGCAACGGGTGGTGGCCACCTGGATGGATAAGCGTAACTTCCTCGGTGGCTATGATATCTATGCCGCATTGAGCAACAACGCGGGCAAAAGCTTTGGCGCGGATGAAAAAGCCCAGGACATGCTGGGTGAAAACTTGCCCCAGTGGCACCCGGCCATCGCCATCGACAGCCGCAACAGGGTGTTCGTGGCCTGGGATGATCCCCGTGATGGCAGCCCGGATATCTGGTATTCGTTACGTGATGCGCAGGGCTGGAGCGATGACGAGATCCTCGGCCCGGCTTCCGGCGCAAAGGCGCAAACCAACCCCAGCCTCTGCTTTGATCAACATGACCGGCTGCATGTAGTATGGTTACATCAAACCGACAACGGTACCGAGTTACGCTACAGTCATAGTCAATAGCGCGCTTCTCTTGATCTGAGTCAATGAATAAATATAAGGGTTTCCTAAAATGGAGCCCAACATCAACCAGCGGGATCAACCTCTATGAGCATGATACGGTTATTGACCTTTGCGAGCTTTTTACTCCTTCCCCTTCTCAGCCAGGGTGCACCATCGGGGCAACAGCTTTATGAAACCCACTGCGCGGTATGTCATGGCCTGAACGGCAACGGCGGCGTGGGCGTGCCACTGGCACTGCCTGATTTCCAGTACGGCATTACCGATGAATTTCTCAACAAAACCATTCACCTGGGGCGCCCCGGCCGCGTCATGCCGTCGTTTGATCATCTCGAGGAAAATGAGATTGCTGCACTGGTGAAATACATTCGCCACTGGGCGCCGGGGAAACCCATCATCCATGCCGAGAAAAAGATCACCGGCAACGTGGAACGTGGCAAGCAACTGTACCAGCAACGTTGCGCCAGTTGCCATGGTGCCAACGGTGAAGGCGGCATGGGTACCGGCGTGACCTTCTCACGCCCCCGTGACCTGCCGATTATTCCGCCGGCGTTGAATAACTCCGGCTTCCTGGCCGCGGCTTCTGACCAGGAGATCAAGGCGGCACTGATGAACGGCCGGGAAGGCACCCCGATGGTGTCATTTCTGAAAAACGGCATGAGCGAACAACAGATTGATGACGTGGTCAGCTACGTTCGCTCATTTGAAAACAACCCGCTCGACAAGCAGAAACACGTCGAGATCACGGACAATGTCATCAGTTACGAGTCACCCTACAGCCTGCAGGAAACCGTGGATGCCATCAAGCGTGCCGCGATCGGTAAAAACTTCCGTATTATCCGCGTACAGCCCCTGGACCAGGGCCTGGTCGAAGAAGGCAAGGAAAACCAGAGCCAGGTAATTATCTATTTCTGCAATTTTCAGTTGCTTAACGATGCACTGGCGGTGGATCCCAGGGTCGGCCTGTTCCTGCCATGCCGGGTTACCGTGGTCGAGGAAAAAGGCAAGGTCAATGTACTGGCCGTCAACCCCAAACGGCTCAGCGTACTATTCAACAACTATGAGCTCGACAGGTTATGCAGCGAGATGCAGCAAACCTATGAATCCATCATCGAGGAGGCAACCCTATGAAGTCGTTACTGTCTCTGCTTATCGCTGGCCTGCTTTCATTCCAGGTGCAGGCCACCGATCTTTACATGTCACGCTCACCCATCTCGTTCCCGGAAACCATGCTCAAGCTGCAGGACACCATCAAGAGCCTGGGCTACAAGGTCAGCCGGGTACAACGGGTGGATATCGGTTTAACTACCAGCGGTTACAAGACCGACAAGTACCGCGTGGTGTTCTACGGTAAAACCGATGAAGTCATTTCGCTCAGCAAGAAGTACCCTCACCTGGTACCTTACCTGCCCCTGAAAATCGCGATATTTGCCGAAGGCGAGGAAACCCTGCTGGTGTCACCCAGCCCGTTACTGTTGAATGAAACAAACGCACCTGAACTAAAGCCGGTGCTGGCTAAATGGGAAAAAGACCTGGCCACCATCATGGCGAGGATGCGCGCGGCCGAATGAGCTAGTTATTCATATGTAATTCTTCACCGATCTGATCAAGCAGGATCTTTTCCCACTCGGGTGGAAAATTTAGTGGTGACATGACCGGCTTGCTGACAATCTCAACTTCTGTAGACGTGTTTGTTTGAGGTATAAAGAAAATTGCAATTTTTTCTCCCCAGCTCAACCAGGTTGTACCGTGAGACAGGATGATTTTTTTCGTCTCCTTGTTGCTCTCGACAATATCAAGTTTGTGCTTGGCAGCGGCAGAAAGACTGGCTTTATATACTGTGTCAAATGAATACGCGTAAACGCGCTTTGTACCTTGCCCTTGTGCGAGCTTTACGGTTTCCGTTGAAGCACAACCAGTGGCCACCACGGCAATAAATGAAACCAGAAGCAGGATATTTCTCATAACACATCCCTTTAATATTATGATCAACCGCAACTCCGGTATTGGCAGTGCAGTGATTGCAAGTTCTGCATAACATACGCGTTCAGTAATATTATAGATGATGTTTAAATATCTTCTTTGCTTTGTATACCAAAAAGTATACAAAATCGATGCTAAAGATTTTCCAGCGCCTGGTTCAGGTAACCTTCAATCTTGTACTTGAAGTTCAGGTAGTGCGAGGTCTGCACCTTGCCCGGTTCGCTATTCAAGACCGGGAACGAGACATCCACGTCGGTGATGTAAATAGGATAATCCTGCTGGCTGTGGCGCAGGCTCATGATGTGGCGCGCCACTTCGTCGAACAGCCTGGCGCCATGTTGCATGGTGGAAAATTCATGGTCCTGGCAATACACGGTGAACATGGTGCCT
>JASFOS010000183.1:0-4319 GCA_050116415.1 Thioalkalispiraceae bacterium | reverse complement strand
CCTGGTTGGTGCAGATATTGGAGGTCGCCTTGGAGCGACGAATGTGTTGTTCACGTGCCTGCAGCGTCAGGGTAAAACCTTGCTTACCGTCGAGGTCAACGGTGCGGCCGATAATGCGCCCCGGCATTTGCCTCACGAAAGCCTGGCGACAGCACATGAAACCAAAGTACGGACCACCGGATGACAACGGCGCACCCAGTGGCTGGCCTTCACCACAGGCGATATCCGCACCATCACTGCCCCACTCGCCCGGTGCCTTGAACAGGGCCAGTGATGTCGGGTTAACCACCGCGATCACCAGCGCGTTATGCTGGTGCGCCCAGTCGGTCAGCGCATCGACTTCTTCCAGGTTACCGAAGAAGTTGGGTTGCGGGATCACCAGTGCCGCAAAATCGCCCGGTTCGGAGGGCAAGCTTTCCGGATCGATAAAACCGCCCTGGCGATCGTAGTCCAGTTCTTCCAGTACGATACCCTGACCGTTGACGATGGTCTGCGCCACCTTGCGGTAACTGGGATGCACGGTGCGCGGAACCAGGATACGCTTGCTTTTGGATTTGCGGTTAGCACGCACCGCCATCAGGACCGCCTCGGCCAACGCGGTGGAACCGTCATACAGCGAGGCGTTGGAAACATCCATGCCGGTAAGGCTGGCCATCATGGTCTGGTATTCATACAACAGCTGCAAGGTGCCCTGGCTGGCTTCCGCCTGGTAGGGGGTATAGGCCGAATAAAACTCACCGCGTGTGGTGATTTCCCATACTGCCGCCGGGATGTGATGTTCATAGGCACCACCACCGGCAAAACATAAACGTGTTTCATCCTGTGCCGCACGTTCCTGCATCAGGCGCGCGATTTCCATTTCACTGATACCTTCCGGGGTGGTTTCCAGTCCCCTGGAACGCAGTTCAGCAGGAATCTCATCAAACAATTCGTCGATGCTCTTCACGCCAATGGCATCAAGCATGTCACGAACATCATCGTCAGTATGAGGAATAAAAGGCATGGTGTTGTCTCAATAATTAAAAATTAAAAAACCCGATATCGAAGCGATTAATGTTCTTCGGCTGCGATCATTTCCGCGTAGGCATCGGAATCCATCAGTTCGTCAAGCTCACCTTCATCGTCGGGCTTGACTTTAAAAATCCAGCCATCGCCGTATGGATCATTGTTGATGGTTTCAGGCGCATCGGCCAATGCTTCGTTACCTTCCACCACTTCACCGGCAACCGGGCAGTAAACATCCGATGCCGCTTTAACCGACTCAACCACGGCACAATCGTCACCCGGACCAAAACTGCTGCCCTCTTCGGGTACTTCAACAAACACCATGTCACCCAGCAGTTCCTGGGCATGCTCGGTGATACCCACGGTCAGGGTACCATCTTCATTCCGTGCCACCCATTCGTGGGTCTTGGTATAACGCAAATCAGTGGGAACGTTACTCATAGTTTTTTCCTCTTCTTATGTCTCAGGAAACACAATAATCAACAATTAATTCGAAACCTAGATGCAGGCCTTACCGTTTCTGACAAACGGCGGTTTGACCACGCTGGCTGACACCTGCTTGCCACGAATCTCGACCTTGCAACTGTTGCCGGTAGTCGCCGGTACTCGTGCGAAAGCAATCGCCTTGCCCAGGGTGGGCGAGAAACTGCCACTGGTCACTTCGCCGGCTTCAGTGCCGTCGACATATACTTTCTGGTGATTGCGCAATACACCACGCTCTTCCAGTACCAGCCCGACCAGCTTGTTTTTAACCCCGTCCTGCTTTTGTTTTTCCAGCGCAGCCCTGCCGATGAAATCACGCTCCGCGGGTTCCCAGGCAATGGTCCAGCCGAGGGCTGCTTCTAATGGTGAAATGTTTTCATCCATATCGGTACCATACAGGTTCATGCCTGCTTCCAGCCGTAGCGTGTCACGGGCACCCAGGCCACAGGGTTTCACTTCCGCTTCCAGCAACGCCGCCCACAGGTTGCTGGCCTGTTCATTGGGCAACATGATCTCGTAACCATCTTCGCCGGTGTAACCGGTGCGGGCAATCATCATCTCGTCACGCACGGCCGCGTAAAACACCCCGAGTTCATCCAGTCCCTCGGCCTTGTCGCCCAGCGCCTGGTTGGCCTTGGCACGAGCATTGGGACCTTGCACCGCGATCATCGCCAGGCCATCACGTTCGCTCACCGCGACATCAAACTCGCTGGCCTGCTGGTTCATCCAGGCCAGGTCTTTTTCACGGGTTGAGGCATTGACCACAACGCGGTACCAGCCATCATCCATGTAATACACAATCAGGTCATCGATCACCCCGGCATCTTCTTTTAGCATGCAGGAGTAAAGCGCCTTGCCCTTGTCCTTGAGTCGCGCCACGTCATTGGCCAGCAATTTCTGCAAAAAGGCCTGGGCCTCAGCCCCTTGCACGTCGACCACGGTCATATGTGACACGTCAAACATGCCGGCGTCGTTTCGCACCTGGTGGTGTTCTTCAATTTGTGATCCATAATTGATCGGCATGTCCCAGCCGCCAAAATCCACCATCTTGGCATTCAGCGAAACATGCATATCGTACAAGGCTGTTTTCTTACCCATAATATTTTCTGACCTGTTATTAATTATTCATCGTGTGCATGATAGGACGAGCGCACCAGTGGTCCGGCCTTGACCCAGCTGAAACCCAGGGCTTTCGCCTCTTGCGCGTAACTGTCAAACGCTTGTGGTGAAACATATTCCTTGACCGGCAGGTGGAACTTGGTGGGACGCAGGTACTGGCCCAGTGACAGGCGTTGCACACCAATGTCGCGCAAATCTTTTAGCACGGCCAGGACTTCTTCACGGGTTTCACCCAGTCCCAGCATCAGCGCTGACTTGGCTTCGATATCCTTTTGTTCAACCGCAAGTTCCAGCAACTTCAGGGAACGCGCATAATCGGAACCTCTGCGCACCTGCTTGTACAGGCGTGGCACTGTTTCCACGTTATGCCCCCATACCAGCTGGGTGTCGCGTTGTTCGCTACGGACTGATTCAAGCGCTGTGCAGATAGTGTCGATGGCCGGTTGCTGTTGACGATAAAAATCCGGTGTGAGTAATTCGATACCAATGTCAGGCTTGTTACGACGCAATGCCACCACGGTATCGGCAAACACCCCGGCGCCGCCGTCATCCAGGTCATCGCGGTTCACCGAGGTCAGCACCACGTAATCCAGCCCCATGGCTTGCACGGCCTCGGCCACGCGTTGCGCTTCCTGGCTGTCATGCCAGCTAGGCTTGCCGGTTTTTACTGCACAAAAACCACAGGCCCGGGTACAGGTATCACCCAGTAACATCAGCGTCGCCGTACCATGACTCCAGCATTCGCTCATGTTGGGACACGCCGCTTCCTCGCACACGGTATGCAGCGTATTGCCATGCACCGCGCGCGCCGTCTGCGCGTAATGGATCGGGTTTGCCAGCTTCTGGCGTATCCAGGCCGGCATGCGACTGACATTGGCCTGTTGGGAAAAATCGAAAACCGGTATTGCTCGCTGCATCTCTACTTCAACATTTCATCTGTTTACGTCAAACCATAAAAAAAGGGGCGACCGAAAGCCTACTGTCGCAAACTTTTGGTCGCCCCTCTGTCCTGTGGCCTGAGAGCTTGAGCCCCTTCGGCGTCCTGTGATTAGTACTGGTTACTATTCCAGGATCTCTCCAGAGTCACCTTCATCTATAGCCACGGTCCTTTTGCCTGAGCGATTCCGGACGGGTTGCGCCTTCGGCGGCCTGATCCGACACAAACGCTGACCAGGCACTCTCCCACGACTATGTAGGTAGAACGGTGATTTTACTGGGGCAACCCTGTAAAACCAAGTAAAAGTTCCGATATTTATTTCAGAATAGACCGCACCATTAGAAAGTTATTTAACAACTCCATGTAACTCGTTGATCAATGTTAGTGCATTTCAAAAAGGTTTGGATGCCAGGCGCGGTTCTTCTATAATCGAGCAAAACAGTAAGTTATTAGAGAAGAAATTCTGGAGGAAAACATGGCACTTTATAAATGTGAAGTCTGCGGCATGAGCATTGGCACGATGACCTGCGGGACCTGTGACAAAGAACTCGCCCACGACACCATTACCACCGATGAAGGAGAAAAGGTACAGGTTTCCAAATGCCCTGATGGACACGGCATGATCAAATCGCCCATGTGTTGTGGCCAGGACATGACCCTGCAGAAATAAACCCGGCGACGTTCGGTAATATCACGCTGACATTTCAGCTACCGGGGCGAAGCAATTTAAAAAAAGTTGCTTCGCCAATTTCGTGGTTCGCGATAGCCGGGAAAG
>JASFOS010000182.1:0-4323 GCA_050116415.1 Thioalkalispiraceae bacterium | reverse complement strand
CGGTGATACCGATCCTGAATCAGTTGCACAGGTTCTGTCCCGATTCATTAATGATGAACACACCCTTATCGTGATCAGTTCAGACTTGAGCCATTACCTGGATTACCATACGGCGCAACAACGTGATCGCGCCACCTCGCAGGCCATCGAGCATCTACAACCAGAAGCCATTGGTTATGAGGACGCCTGTGGCCGCAACCCGGTAAAGGGGTTATTGACACTGGCCAAACAACTTCACCTCAAAGCCGAAGTCATCGACCTGCGCAACTCCGGCGACACGGCCGGACCACGCGACCAGGTCGTGGGCTACGGCGCGTATATTCTTCACTAATCGATGTTCAGTGATGCGCAAAAGGCCTGTTTGCTCGAAACAGCAAGGGCCTCTATTGAACAGGGGCTCAAGTCCGGGCAACCCTTGAAGGTCAACCCCGACGAGTTCGAGGCGGCATTGCGTGAACAGCGCGCCTGTTTTGTCACACTACAAATCGAACAACAACTCAGGGGCTGTATCGGAACACTGGAAGCTTACCGGCCACTGATCGAAGACGTGGCTGAAAATGCTTTTGCTGCCGCATTCCGTGACCCACGTTTTCCCCCGCTGAGTGATAGCGAGTTTGAACTGCTGCATTACCATATTTCGGTATTGAGTAAACCTGAACCTGTTTCTTTCGATTCGGAAGCGGATTTGCTCAGCAAAATCCGTCCCGGTATCGATGGCCTTGTGCTTGAGGACAAGGGGCTCCGTGGTACCTTCCTGCCCTCGGTATGGGAATCGTTACCCGAGCCACAACAGTTTCTTCAACACCTCAAACAAAAAGCCGGGCTGCCTGCCCACTACTGGTCAGACACGCTTCAAGTTGAACGTTACACGGCAGAAAGTATCGAGTAAAAAACACCGACTACGGCGAGCTGACCTTGCAGACATCGACTGAACCCGCATCACAGACACGGCCATCAATCCATATGGCATGATCCAGGCGGGTATTTTCAAAATGTGTCCTGATCAGGATTGCGTCACGCAAATCGGCATAAGATAAATCCGCGTCGGTCAATGTTGCCTGGTTCAAATCAGCCCGCTGCAGGTTGGCACCCTTGAGACTGGCGGCTGTAAAATTGGCAAAACTCAGGTTGGCAAGACTGAGATCGCTATACGAGGCATTGGCGCCACTTAAATCAGCCGCGAATAAATTGGCGTTACTTAATACCGTGGTATTCAGGTTCGCGGACCTCAGGTCACTTTTTATCAACTGCTTGCCGGCCATACGACAATATTGCCAGTTAACCCCCTTCGAAGGCGGTGCATCACAATTTACTTCCAGTTCGGTTTGCTGCGGTGAAAAATCAAATGACAGGTAAATCAGGCCGGCGGCAATCAGCACGACAATGATCAGCTGGATGACCGCCTTTTCCTTGCGCTTTCCGAGGTCCTGTAGAACATGCTCACGATGCTGGCGATATTCCAGGGTTTCGTCGCCTTCGGATTGCCGGTGCTCTTCACTGGATTTATGCCAGCTGCGTCGTTCGTCAGCCCAACGCCGAGCCGCCTTGAGTCGCTCCTGGGCCTCTTCATCATCAGGATCCGCTTTTAAGACCTCGGGAACCAAAACAGGGACATTACTGATCCGTTTCCAGTCCTGGCGATCCAGGCTGACCTCGTCCTGTAATGAAAACCGACCGAGTATCAATGACTGCGCAATCTGTCCGGCGGGAAAAGGACCTTTGATTTGATTGTTTCTACGGACATACCATGCATTCGATTTTGTCACGGTTTCTCCTGCCAAGGCTGGTAGTTATTCTATTTATATGCAAATATTAATGGAGTCTTGACGAGGTTTCCAACCTCAATTGATAAAACTGCTGAATAAACATGGAAATTAAAGGCACCGGGCTGCCCCCCATCAGGCTTCCATCCCTCGACGCCGCCGATTTGAGACAACCTGCCTCGGTTCGCAGCACTGTCGAAAACTGGAAAACCAACCAGATCCTCAAGGCGATCGTCACCGAGACCAGTCCACAGCAGGCCCGCCTGAATATTCAGGGGGTTATCACAGAAACGCGCACCCCGGCAAACCTGAAACTCGAAGTTGGTCAGCAACTTACCGTACAGGTCACCTCGAAGAACGCCATACCTGATCTGAAGTTATTGTCAGTTGATAAGCCTGTAGAACAAGTTGTCGCTGAACAACTACGTACTACCCTGCCCCGGCAACAGCCTGTTACCCCGTTATTATCGGATTTCAAGGCAATTAACACGCGACCGGAATTACAACGCTTACTGCCACCCGAAGTTCTACAAGAGGCGAAAAAATTTCTGGCAGCATTGCCAGAGGCCAAGCAACTGGCCAAACCTGAGACCATCAAGCAGGCTTTGCAAAACAGTGGGGTTTTTCTCGAGCATAAGCTCGCCCAGGCTACAACAGCCACGGCCGAGCCACAGACGGATCGTGACCTGCGCGCGATATTATTAAGACTTGCCAACTTGTTAAGGAACAACCTGCCCCAGGCAACTGCTACATCCCGGCAGACAACCCCCTCATCAGAGGCCAGCCCGCGACTCAACCACCTGCTTGCCCAGCTGCCTCAACCTCAACCGGCAGTTGCCTCAAGACTCCCCGACGTCGTCAACGCTGAACTACTGAAGCTTGAACTGTTCAAACATATCGAATCATCACTGGCGAGAATACAGGGCCTGCAACTCACTTCAGTAAAAACTGATGATACCTCAAACCCGTTGTGGGCAATGGAAATCCCGGTACGCAACCAGGCTTCTCTCGATCTGTTTGATGTACGGATCCAGCAGGAGCAACAAAATGATAACCAACGCGAGGCAAAGCATCGCTGGAGTTTCCAGCTTGCCTTTGACCTCGATGGCCTGGGCCCGGTTTATGTACGTGTGAGCTGGTTTAATGAAAAAGTTTCAGCCAACTTCTGGGTAAAACAGCAGCAGACCCATGAGTTATTCAGTGATTATCTCGAGATACTCCAGGGTCGCCTGCTAAAAGCCGGCCTGGATATCGACAGGCTCAACCTCAACCATGGGGAACCGCAAGCGCTGCCTGCGCAAGGCAAGCAGCCGATACTGGATGAAAAGGCATGAGTGACAAACAACTACAACCTCTGGCCGTTGCACTGCATTATGATGGTGAAAGTGCGCCACACGTCTCGGCAAAAGGTTATGGCGCACTGGCCGAAGAAATCATCAACATTGCACGTGACCACGAGATTCCCTTGCAGGAAAATGCTGAAATGGTCTACTTGCTTTCAAAACTTGAACTGGGAGAGGAAATTCCCGAAGCGCTTTATATCGCAGTGGCCGAAATTATTGCCTTTGCTTACTACCTGCAGGGCAAAGTGCCTCAATCGGGCAAGTAATGCGAAACCTTGTTGTTCAGGCGCTCTTGTCCCAACGATGCAACATGGAAATCAACTCGGCTTCATTGGCGCTGAGCCCACAGACATTGATCAACTCATCCTGTGCCGCACCGTTTTTTGCCATACGAATGGCCTGTTCATAAGGTTGGTTGGCTGCATCATAAATATCGATGGGTTCTTTTGACTCGGCCTGCTGCTGCCGCTGGCGACGCTCGACTTCAAGCACACGCTCACCAACACTGACTGCCGCCTTGGTCAGGGCTCGCATGTCACGTTTTAGTTGGACAACCATTTCATCATGTTGACGTTGTACGGTTTTCAAATGACGTAATAACAACAAGGAAGCAAACAGGATAGCTATACTGCCGGCCAGCACCAGCATCGCTGCCAGCGCTGAGATTTCAAAATGTGTGAATAGTGCGTCCATATTCCTTAACCTTTATGCATACTCATCGATATGTGGCAAACCGTCGTCGTCATCCTGTTTATCATCGTTCTCTTGTTTTGGCCTGGGTTGTTGTTGGGGAGACTGCTTTTTCTGATCCCCCGGCTTGCTGACCGGCTTGGCCGGCTGGCCAGGTAATGAAGGGGGGATATATTTCAGTTCTCCAATTTCAGCCATTATCCTTATGACAGGTTACAGTGAAGCAACCTCCTGCCATTCCTCGTCTGATAACAGTTTATTGACATCAACCAGGATCAAAAGCTCGTTGTCACGACTGCAAACACCCTGAATGTATTTAGAACTTTCGTCATTACCGACATTCGGTGCCGTTTCGATCTCGGAAGCCCGTAAGTCCACCACCTCGGCGACACTATCAACTAGAATGCCGACCACCTGGTTTTCTGCTTCAACAATCACAATACGTGTTGCATCATCCGGCTCGGTATCCATTAACCCAAAGCGCCTGCGCGTATCAATCACGGTAACCACGTTACCACGCAGGTTGA
>JASFOS010000181.1:0-4360 GCA_050116415.1 Thioalkalispiraceae bacterium | reverse complement strand
CAGCAAGGATTATCCGGGCTTTCCAAAAGTTGAAATCCAATGTGGCGTGCATGCCGAATTAAACCGGCCGTATATGGACATCATTGACCATGGCCCGGGTATTAAACCAGAGGACCAGGCCCATATCTTTGAACCGTTTTTCACTACTTCCAGTTCAGGCACCGGGCTTGGACTTTATTTGTCTCGAGAGCTGGCTGAATGCAACCAGGCTCAGCTAAACTATATTCCGGCAAAAACAGGTGGCAGTTGTTTTCGTATAACCTTTCAGGATCCACGGCGACACATGAACTAGCAGTTATGAAAAAAATAAAAACAGCCCTGATCGTTGATGATGAACCCGACATTCGTGAATTGCTCGATATTACGCTGGCGCGCATGGATATTGAATGTAAGTGCGCCGCTGACCTGTCAGAAAGTTATGAGCTACTGAAATCAGGCACCTTTGACTTATGCCTGACCGATATGCGCTTGCCTGATGGCAATGGCATTGAACTGGTTAATCATATCCAACAATCTTATCCCGAGTTACCGGTCGCCATGATCACGGCACACGGTAACATGGAGTCGGCTATCGAAGCATTGAAAGCCGGAGCTTTCGATTTTATTTCCAAGCCTGTTGATCTTGCCATATTGCGTAACCTGATATCTGCGGCGTTAAAACTGGATACGAAAACCCCGGAGCGGGATGACTCAGGCGAAGTTACAGAGTTACTTGGTAAATCAGCCGCCATCGAGGCAACCCGCAAAAAAATCAGTAAACTGGCACGTAGCCAGGCTCCCATTTACATCAGCGGTGAATCAGGAACCGGCAAAGAACTGGCGGCTCGCCTGATCCATGATAATGGACCACGTCGTGACAAACCATTTGTACCTGTCAATTGCGGCGCAATCCCTTCTGAGTTAATGGAGAGTGAGTTTTTCGGTCATAAAAAAGGCAGTTTTACCGGCGCGGTGACCAACAAGCAGGGCCTGTTCCAGGCCGCCGATGGTGGAACACTGTTTCTTGACGAGGTTGCAGACCTGCCCCTAAGCATGCAGGTCAAGCTGCTACGTGCTATACAGGAAAAATCAATCCGCCCTATTGGCGAGCAGGAAGAAATTCCCATTAATGTGCGGATTCTCAGCGCAACACACAAAGACCTTGCCAGGCTGGTTGAACAAGGTGAATTTCGCCAGGACCTGTTTTATCGCATCAATGTTATTGAGTTACACATTCCACCATTACGAGAACGGCCTGAAGACATTCCGATACTGATAGAGCATTTTCTCAACCGGATTGCCAATGAATGGCAAACAGACAAACCCCGGCTGGATAAAAGTGCCCAGGATGCGTTGCAGTCGTATTCATTCCCAGGGAATGTGCGCGAATTGGAAAACATCCTCGAACGTGCCATGACGCTGTACGAAGGCAGTACCATTACTGAAGACGATCTCCAGCTGCCTGAAATCTCTCAATCCGACTCAGGTACATTTCTTCAACCTGACGAGTTCGCGCTTGATTCCACGTTAGACGAAAAAGAACGGCAAGTCATTGTACAGGCACTGGAAAAAACGCGTTATAACAAAACCGCAGCCGCAAAATTACTGGGTATCTCATTTCGTGCCCTGCGCTACCGCATCAAGAAACTGGGTATTGAGTGAAGTCAGTGTCTTAGCGGTATTGCACCACTATAGTTGAACGTATAGCGGCCCCGGTTATCAGGCGCACCGATCATCATTGCCAGACTGTTTTTTATCGCATTATCAGCAGAAGGCTGTGGAACGAGGGTAGATTTAACCGTGTAGCGGCCGTTCGCATTGATCGTCACGATAGCATCGACCGTAACCGGTCCCTGCTGATCGTTTATCACGATGCGCGTGCCATCCTGTTCAGGCTCGAACTGCATAACGAGACTGCCAAGCTCCAGCACCTGCGGGGCCACAAGTCGCATATTGGATAACACTGCCCTGCCCTTGATGGAAAGCTGGCTACCCGGTTCGACGAACAGGTTTTCAAAATGCCCCCGGATATTGCCATCGATGCTCAATGGCAATCCGTATAACAAGGGCATCAGGTCGCTGATCGGATAATTGATCTCGACATCGTCCAGTTCAAGTTTGGCAGAACCGATCGAGGCATCACCGGATAACTGTATGTTCTCCCGATGTGCGTTAAAAGATACGTCTGCATTTCCCCATACCAAGGGCAGCGCTGATAATTCCCAGCTCACGTTTCCCAAACCAACCTGTTTTACAGATAAGTCAGTAAACTTGCCTGACCAGATGCTGCCGGCTATAGCATTGTATTTAATGTTTGCCGAAAGAGTCCGCGGTAACATTTTTGTAATAACAAGATTGGCAGGAAGATGCACCAATAAAAAAAAGCAGTATATCAACATGCCTGCTGCAACATACCAGAAATGCTTTTTGTTTATATTAGGCACAAACTGCATCATAGTTATTACGGTGTTTCGATCAGCGCCCTGATGTTGACGTTACCCACGGCACCCTGTTTATCAATGGATATATCTGTAACCACAAGACCGTGTTTGAATTGCAGGGTATCAAGCCAGACAACCACATTATCAAAAGATGCATTTTCCAGCCAGACTCTTACGCCTTGCTCCCCTTCAGGTTGTACTTTCTGCAAGTTATTGTTGAGCTGATTTTGTTTCGCGGTACGATCGATCAATCCCAGTAACAGCTGTTTGCCTTTGGGACGTTCACCAACAACATTTGCGCCCTGCAATATTTTGACCTCACGTGCTGCCTGTTGCATCCAGTCAAGCGTTTCTTGCTGATTGTCTACCCGATGCTGTAAATCAGCGACATGGGCTGAAAACGAAGCCCATGACTGGTAAACAATAAACAGCACGATCACTACCAGCGCTGAAACCAGCATCTGTCTTTCCCGGGTGGTCAAATTGGCCAAGTACTGTTTCATCATCCTGTACTCCTCACCTGTATACGGCCTTGCACCTTGTTTTCAGATGAAGAGGCTGATTGTATTTCAACCTGCCAGTTACCTGTTTTGATTAATTTCTCTTTAAGCTGCTCAAGACTGTTCAAATCACGAACTTCCAGCTCAATATCCATTTGGCCTTGCTGGTAGCGTAATGCATTCAGGATCAAACCGGGTGTCTGTTGTAATACGGGTGCGCTACGCGCCAGCATTTCTGTAAAACCTGATTCAGTCTTGCCACTTCGTTTTCTCAGCTCCTCAAGTCGTTGGCGCATTTGCACTTCAACATTGACAATTTTTCGTGCACCTGGAAATGTCTGCCGGTAAATCTTCTCCAACGACTGCTGCAAAACCAGGTCCTGTTTTTTTAACCGCACAAAGTCATAAACCTGTACTGTCAATTGAACAACCAGCCAGATCAGCAACATGGCGGCAGCCGGTAACCAGGGCCTGAGTTTTTTATCAAATTTCTCTCGACGTACATAGCGGGCAGGCAACAAGTTCAGCCCCGTACCGGTATCATGATAAAGCAAGCTGATTAACTTATTGGGAACCGGCTGTTGCTCACATTGATAGCCGCTCAGTTCGCCGGCTATGCCAGCCTGCGAACCATAAACCATGACACTTTCAACCGTCTCAGCATTACCTTCGGCAAGGCTGTTCAGCATGAACTGGAGGTTTTCCTTATCACAGGCGAAACCATGAAACTTGCTGGTGCGAACAATGACTCTATCTCCATCCTCAACGACTGTTTTCTTCCCTTCATGCAGCGGTATTAACAACGACTCAGGCAAAACCACATCCGGATAAACCTGGAGGCTTCTCAACCTGTCCAGCAGGTTCTCCAGGTAAGCTTTTTCAACCACCGCAACCGCGTATTGTTGCTCAGAGAGCCTGGGGCCAAGCACGAAATACTGCTCATCGATATCGCCAATGACTTGATCTTCCAGGGCAAAGGGAAGTGCCTGTTTTATCCTGGCCAGGTTCTTGCCGGGTAGCATGACCGACGGTAGCAATAAAACCTGTTCTGCTGGGATTATCAGCACCAGTTTGGCATTTTTCAGTTCATTTTTTAATTCAGCGAACTGGCTTTGCTTGACCTGGCCGGTCTCACCCTGCTCGTCAGTAACCAGGCACTCGACGTGCCATTGTTCGACCGGGGTGTCCTGGGCAGGGACGGGTCTAATGTAAACTTTGCGCGTCAACTAGATTTCTCCTTGAAGCCGTTGCAGCACCACAATATTGTTATTATTGATTCTTTTCACCAGGCTGAAAAGCTGTGACCTGGATTGCCCCATTATAACCTGGGCAGATAAAAGGAAATGCTGACTGGATATCGCCAGACCATCCTTTTTCGGCTTTTCCTTGTTAAATATGCCATGTTTTAAAAACTCATCAACAGAAGCATAACCGCCGGTC
>JASFOS010000180.1:0-4367 GCA_050116415.1 Thioalkalispiraceae bacterium | reverse complement strand
GAAATGTTTACCGGTCTGAATGAAGAGGCAACCGCGGTTATTAATGCCGATGATGACTTCTCAACGTTATGGGATGACATGGCAGGTTCGCATCACAAAATCCATTTTGCATTAAACAATAAGGATAGAGCTGAAGTCAGCGCTGATTGGCAAGTAGGTGCTGAAGGTAGCCATGTGACGGTCACCAGCAGTGAAATGGCTTTTGATTTTCATTTAGCGTTGCCTGGTAAACATAACGTGATGAATGCCCTGGCGGCTATCGCGGCAACACTGAGTGTCAATGTACCTGTCAGTGCCATTGTAGCTGGCCTGGAAAAAATGCAGCCGGTAAAGGGCAGGTTGCAATTAAAACCAGGCATTGGTGGCAGCAGGATACTTGATGACACTTATAATGCCAACCCTGCCTCACTAGGCGTTGCCCTGGATGTGCTGAAATGTTACCCCGGCGAACACTTTCTGGCCCTCGGCGATATGGGAGAGCTGGGTAAAAATTCGCAAACATTGCACGCAGAGGCAGGTAAACAAGCCAGGCAGTCTGGTGTGAGTCGCTTGTTTACACTCGGGCCGCTTTCTGTTTATGCAGCTGAAGCGTTTGGTAAGGGTGCAAATAATTACCAGGATCATGCTGAGATGATTGATGCACTGAATAAGCAGTTGAATAGCAATATAACATTACTGGTAAAAGGTTCACGTTCCATGCATATGGAAAAAATTGTTAATGCAGTGAGTGCAGGGTAAAGGAGAAACGACTTAAAAATGCTTTATCACTTGGCACAATATCTGGAAGAATTTTACAGTGGCTTTAATGTCTTTGGTTACCTGACATTACGGACCATTCTCGGTGCATTGACCGCATTGATTATTTCCCTTGTCGTTGGCCCTGCGATGATTCGCAAGTTGAGCACGTACAAGATTGGACAAACGGTGCGTGATGATGGTCCGGAAACGCATTTTAGCAAGGCAGGTACGCCGACTATGGGTGGCGCATTGATACTGGTTGCTATCGCTATTAGTACTTTACTCTGGGCGGATCTTGGGAATCGTTATGTCTGGGTCGTTCTCGCAGTAACTTTTGTATTTGGCATTATTGGCTGGGTTGATGATTATAAAAAACTGGTTAAGCAGGATCCCAAAGGTTTAGTCGCCAGGTATAAATATTTCTGGCAGTCAGCCTGTGCACTGGTAGCTGCTATTTATCTCTACAAAACGGCTTCCCCAGTTGAAACGGCATTGATCGTGCCATTCTTTAAAACTGTCGCGATACCACTTGGTATGGTCAGTTATGTCGTACTGACATACTTTGTAATTGTCGGTGCAAGTAATGCGGTGAACCTGACCGATGGCTTGGACGGTCTGGCTATATTACCAACAGTGATGGTCGGCGGTGCGTTGGGAATATTTGCATATTTGTCCGGGCATTCAGGTTTTTCAGAATACCTGGCTATTCCCTATGTTGCTGGAGTGGGTGAACTGGTTGTTTTTTGTGGCGCGCTGGTGGGTGCTGGACTGGGCTTCTTATGGTTCAACACTTATCCAGCACAGGTGTTCATGGGGGATGTGGGTGCACTGGCCTTAGGTGCGGCACTGGGTACCGTTGCAGTATTGGTACGTCAGGAGCTCGTACTGTTCATCATGGGCGGTGTATTTGTCATGGAAACGGTTTCAGTAATTTTACAAGTCGCTTCTTACAAGCTAACCGGTAAACGAATTTTTCGCATGGCGCCTTTGCATCATCATTTCGAATTAAAGGGCTGGCCGGAGCCACGGGTAATTGTACGCTTCTGGATTATCACTGTTATCCTGGTGTTGATCGGTCTGGCGACATTGAAACTACGTTAAAAATAATGAATGTAATTCAACAATGGACAATTAACTCAATGAGCGAAGCGAATCAAATCTTGTCTGCGCTGGCTGATAAAAGAGTGCTGATTGTCGGTTTGGGAAAAACCGGGTTGTCCTGTGCACGCTTTTTAAACAAGCATAATATCGAAGTGGCCATTACGGATTCACGGGAAAATCCACCTGGTCTCGAAGTTCTGCAAGCCGAGCTTCCAGATATTGCAGTATTTGTTGGTTCATTCCAGCCGGGAGTTTTCGAGCGTGCAGATTGCATAATCGTGAGTCCAGGTGTCTCAGTACACGAGTTGCACATACAGGCAGCCAGGGCACGTGGTGCTGAAATTATTGGTGATATTGAATTGTTTGCACGTCTTGCCGAAGCACCAATCTTAGCAATAACCGGTTCAAATGGTAAAAGTACAGTCACTACTTTACTGGGCGAGATGGTTCGCATGGCAGGATTAAATGTTGCTGTGGGAGGCAACCTGGGTACCCCCGCACTGGATTTACTAGAACAGCCCGTACCAGATTTTTATGTGCTGGAACTTTCAAGTTTCCAGTTGGAAACCACGTACTCACTAAATGCTATGGTAGCAACACTGCTTAATGTTAGTGAAGATCATATGGACCGCTATGCGAGCCTTGATGATTATGTACAGGCAAAAACAAGAATATTCAGTGGTAGTGGTGCCGTTGTATTGAATAAGGATGATGAAGCGGTTATTAGTCTGCGAAGCGAGCTGAGTGCATCGCATTCTATCGCGGTATTCACACTTGGAAAGCCCGAAGCTGATGAGTTTGGTGTATGCAAAAACGACGGACAGCAATGGTTATGTTTTGGTAACCAAATGCTGATGCAGGTCAGTGAGTTGAAAATCAAGGGAACTCATAATGTTGCAAATGCACTGGCGGCGTTAGCAATGGGTAAAGCAGCAGGTCTTGATATGCAGGCAATGCTAAAAACACTTCAAGCATTCCCTGGTTTACCGCATCGTACTCAATGGGTAATCAATGTCAACGGTGTCGACTGGTTTAATGATTCAAAAGCGACGAATGTTGGTGCAACGGAAGCGGCGATCAATGGCATTAATACCAATAACCTGATCCTGATCGCAGGTGGCCAGGGTAAGGGGCAGGATTTCTTGCCATTGAAAGAGCCGGTTCGTGAAAAAGTTAAAGCTGTTATTCTGCTTGGAGAGGATGGTCAGCATATCGGCAAATTTTTAAATGAAGTCACAAACGTACACTATGTAGCAAGTATGCAGGAAGCTGTACAGCTTGCCGCTGAGCTGGCTTGTCCGGGTGACGTGGTATTGTTGTCACCCGCATGTGCAAGTTTCGATATGTTTACCGGCTACGAAGACCGTGGTCAGCAGTTTATTAATGCTGTCCAGGAGGTGGTGGAATCATGATGCAAGCCACCCAGCAAATACGCGTCAGGCAGACAACCTCTTCGACCAGAGATAAAACGAGTCTGTTCACTATCGATATCAAGCTGCTTTCTGCAGCCATTGTGCTATTGGTTTTGGGTCTCATTATGGCCGGTTCCGCATCAATATCGATCGCAGATAACCAGTTAAACGATCCTTTTTATTATTTATTACGGCATATCAGTTATATGGCTTTCGGCCTTGTTGCCGGCTTCGGTGTAACGAGGATACCGCTTTCATTATGGGAGGTAGCAGGTCCCTGGCTTATCATCCTCAGCATGTTATTGCTTATCATGGTACTTACACCAGGTTTGGGACGTGAAGTTAATGGTAGTGTACGCTGGTTGAAGCTTGGTCCTGTTACCGTTCAGGCGTCAGAGCTGGTAAAACTGTTTGTCATAATCTACCTGGCGGGTTACCTGGTTCGACATAATGACGAGGTGCGCACCTATGCTGCGGGGTTCCTGAAGCCAATGGTACTGCTTTCGCTACTGGCCCTGCTTTTATTGTTGGAGCCCGATTATGGCGCAGTTGCGGTAATGATGGTGACCGCGACCGGTATGTTATGGCTGGGTGGTGCACGTGTATTCCAGTTTATCCTGCTGGTGCTCTCACTGGCAGTAGCACTTGGTTTGCTAGCGGTTGCATCACCATATCGCATGGAACGCTTGACCACATTCCTCAATCCATGGGCAGATCCTTTCAACTCCGGGTTCCAGCTGACCCAGGCTCTGATTGCCTTCGGGCGTGGAGAATGGTTTGGAGTAGGTTTGGGTTCCAGTGTTCAAAAACTGTTCTATTTACCTGAGGCACATACCGACTTCATGTTGGCGGTAATGGCGGAAGAACTGGGCTTGATAGCAGTGTTAATCGTGATCGGTCTTTATACCTTTATTGTATTGCGTGCAATGCATATCGCTAAAACTGCCGAACTACGTGAGCGGCCATTTGCGGGCTATCTTGCCTATGGTATCGGGTTCTGGATTGGACTCCAGGCATTCATCAATATCGGTGTAAATATGGGCGTGCTTCCGACCAAAGGCTTAACCTTACCCTTGATGAGTTATGGTGGAAGCAGCCTGGTTGTCACCTGTATGG
>JASFOS010000179.1:0-4383 GCA_050116415.1 Thioalkalispiraceae bacterium | reverse complement strand
ACGAAGGCGAACAACTGCGCCAGGATCACCACCACGAATACCATGCGCATGCCGCAGAAATTGGGCAAAAACAGCGCGTCACATTGTTGTTTAGAGGCTTTCAATTCGGGGCTGTCCCTGTTGCTCGGCAATCGTGATGGCCATATCCGCTTGTTTTTAATAATTATATTTTAACGATAACTCATCAACCGTTATACTGCACCCATTTCTCGAATCCAATAACAATTCAGGCATATGAGCACAGACAACATAGACAAACCCTGGGCGGGCCGTTTCACCGAACCCACCGATGCCTTCGTCGAGGCGTTTGGTGCCTCGGTCGGTTTTGATAAACGCATGTACAGGCAGGACATCGCTGGTTCCCGGGCGCATGCGCGGATGCTGGCGCATGTCGGCGTGCTGAGTGACGAAGAGTGCAAGACCATCATTGAAGGTCTGGATGACATCGAGCAGGATATTGAAAGAGGCGTGTTTGCCTGGTCCACCGAGCTGGAAGATGTGCACATGAACATCGAGGCACGGCTCACCGATCGCATCGGCAGCGTGGGCAAGAAACTGCATACCGGCCGTTCGCGCAACGACCAGGTGGCGACTGATATCCGGCTATACCTGCGCGACGAAGTGGATACCGTGCAGGCGGAACTGGCGCGCCTGGTGGAAGGCCTGGTGGGGCTGGCCGAACAGCACGCCGAAACCATCATGCCCGGCTTTACCCATTTGCAAACCGCGCAGCCGGTGACCTTTGGCCACCACATGCTGGCCTGGTGTGAAATGCTGATGCGCGATCGTGAGCGGTTGATGGATTGCCGCAAGCGCATCAACGTCATGCCGCTGGGGGCGGCGGCGCTGGCCGGCACCACTTACCCCATTGACCGGGAATTTACCGCCAAACAACTGGGTTTTGATAGCGTGGCACAGAACTCGCTGGATGCGGTCAGTGATCGTGACTTTGCCATCGAGCTCAGTGCGGCGGCGTCACTGATCATGATGCACCTGTCGCGTTTTTCCGAGGAGTTGATCCTGTGGAGTTCGGCGCAGTTTGATTTCGTCGACCTGGGTGACAGCTTCTGTACCGGTTCCAGTATCATGCCGCAAAAGAAAAACCCCGATGTACCGGAACTGGTGCGCGGTAAAACCGGGCGCATCGTCGGCCACCTGGTGAGTTTGTTGATGTTGATGAAAGGTCAGCCACTGGCCTATAACAAGGACAACCAGGAAGACAAGGAGCCCTTGTTCGACACCCTCGATAACCTCAAGGGCAGCCTGCGCGTGTATGCCGACATGATGCCGCAAATCACCGTCAAGCAGGACAACATGCGTGAAGCGGCGCGCAGTGGCTTTTCCACCGCCACTGATCTTGCCGATTACCTGGTGCGCAAGGACGTGGCGTTTCGTGATGCCCATGAGATTGTCGGCAAGGCGGTGCGTTACGGCGTCGACCACCACAAGGACCTGTCGGAAATGACGCTGGATGAATTACAACAGTTCTGCGCGGTGATCGATAAGGACGTATTCGAGGTGTTGACCCTGGAAGGTTCAGTGGCGGCACGTAATCATGTGGGCGGAACCGCGCCGGAGCAGGTGCGTGCCGCGGTGATCCGCATGCGTGAACGCCTCAAGGCATAACACGATTGTTACGTTAACAATAAAAAGCCGGTGCTGTTGAGTACCGGCTTTTTATGCCGTGTTATAACGCCATTGCAGTGCGGGCAGTTCGCTGACCGTACCCAGTTTCGATAACAGGCTGGAACATAACCAGTCCTGCAACTTGCGGGTAAGTTTTGGATCCCCCTGCACCTTGATTTCGCCAGCTTTCACTGCCTGGTTAAAGGATTGCTGACAGGTCCACACCGCCGTCATCGCGGCAAGCGAACTGCTAATAATGACATCTACCTCGAACCCCGGGTTATCCAGGCACAGGTCGATCTCGCCATGCTCGGAAACCAGCCACCACTGCCTGGCGCCGCGCGCTGCATCCGGGTAATGGAACTGAACCACCACCCGATGGTCAGGAAACACCGAGGGATCGACGCTGCGGCGCATGTCCCACATCAACAAACCGGCATCCAGGTCATCCTTGTCCAGCCTGGTACGCGCCCAGCGATGCCCCCAGGCACCCATCAGTTCAACGATGGGGCGCAGTTCCTGTCCGGCGGCCGTGATTTCATAGCGGTAGTTACCCCTGGAGCCGGAGCGGGCGATGACCCCGGCATCCAGCAGTTGTTTGAGCCGGGTAGAGAGCAAGGTAGGTGACATCAGTGGCACGCCTTTTTGTAAATCGCTGAAACGGGTACTACCGGCAATCAGTTCCCGTACCACCAGCAAGGTCCAGCGTTCGCATAACAGCTGGGCGGCTTGTGCCAGCGGGCAGAATTGGCCATAAGCTTTCATTATTAATTCCCTTTAATCAAACAACAGGTTGAAGACGTAATAGTTACTACAGATTTTGTACTTCTTTATATGCGTATGCGGTGCTAAGTTTTATTGCAGTCAGGCTAATTATAGTTAAGGAATATTTCAAATTCAGAAGGAGAGTTACAATGGAATCACTTTACGAAAGACTGGGCGGTAGCGAAGGCATTACCCGCATCGCCAATGATGTTATCGACAACCACATTGCTAACCAGGTTATCGGGACCCGCTTTGCCGATTCAGATGTTGCCGCATTGAAAAATGCCGCGGCCACCTTTTTTATCAGCGGTACCGGTGGGCCCGATGTATACAAGGGCAAGGATCTGCTGGCTGCGCACAAGGGTATGAACATCTCGCAGGCGGAATTCATGGCGGTGCTGGACGATATATTATCCGCGCTGGAGAAAAACAACATCGGGCAGCGCGAACAGGAGGAAGTGCTGTTTACACTTTACAGTATGCGCGAGCAGGTAGTGAGCGTTTAATATTATTTCGTTCGCCGCTATATTTAAATGGGGGGTTAGAGCGCAAGGGTTGATTTTAATGACTTTATTTTAGGCTCTTGCCTTCAAACAAATCTTTTTTTTCATTGATGGCGCTGATCATATGATCACGAAAAGCCAGGACTCGCGCGGTACGTTTCAAGTCCGGGTGAAGTAAAACCCAGAGTCCCAGGTTATAAGCTGGATCAGGTTCGCAATAGCGTTCCAGGGCGAGATCGGCATCACCCATGAAACAGGGAAGTACGGAAACCCCCAGGTCTTGTTTTATTGCTGCGAGTGTTAATAACGTGTCATCGCTAATAAAATTATGCGGTTGTTCACCACTGGCCTGCTTGGTCCAGGTTTTATGAAACCCGCAACAATCCACGCCAATCCATTTTGGTTCGCTGTTGTCCTGTTGGAGTTTTTCAATATAGGAACGACTGCCATAGATCGTGGAAGCCACGGTAACAACTCGTTTGCCGATTAAGGTATCAGGGGGTGAGTTGGTCAGGCGGATGGCCACATCCGCATCTCGCTGGGCAAGACTGGCATCCAGGTTGGAAACGATAATGTGCAGCTTTACCAGTGGATGCTGATTGCTGAATGCAGCGAACATGGGCATCAGAATCGAAGAGGCCATGTTATTAATGGCGGTGACACGTAATGGCCCAATCAGGTGAGTATCTTTGCCAATCAGTGCGCCATCCACGCCGAGTACTTCACGTTCAATATTGGTAGCCGCTTCTTTGACATGTTCACCGGCCTGGGTGAGCTCGTAGCCACCTTGTTTTCGTTCAATCAAACGTGCACCGAGTGTCAGCTCGAATTGCCGCATACGCCGGGAGATGGTCGAGTGCTGAACGCCCAGTTGTTTGGCCGCGCCACTAATAGAACCACTACGGGCCACGGCCAGAAACAGTCTCAGATCATCCCAGTTCATATCGGTATCCATCCCGTTAGTTCTGTGCATTTTTGCACATTATGTTTCTTTATTTTGCCAATTGTAAGTAAAAATAATCAATCTAGACTGTTAATTACACAGGCAACCCCATTTTTGGAGCAGGGACATGAAAAAAATTGGCATCGTACAAAAGGCACCGGTCTTCCTGGATAAGGCAAAAACCATCGAATTGGCAGTTGCCATGGTCGAGGAAGCGGCAAGCAAGGGGGCGCAACTGGTGGTTTTTACTGAGGCCTTTATCCCCGGTTACCCCGCCTGGGTATGGCGGCTGCGACCAGGGGCTGACTGGAACACGTCTGAAGCATTGCATCATCGCCTGCTGAAAAACGCGGTGAATGTCGAGAGCGATGACCTGGCACCATTATATGCAGCTGCGAATAAGCACAACGTCACTATCGTCTGCGGGATCGAAGAACGTGATGGCAAGCTCAGCCAGGCAACCCTTTATAACACCGTGGTCACGATTGGCCCGGACGGCACGCTATTAAATAAACACCGCAAACTGATGCCAACCAATCCCGAGCG
>JASFOS010000178.1:0-4395 GCA_050116415.1 Thioalkalispiraceae bacterium | reverse complement strand
GGCCTGGCCGCCAAGTCCAATTCGCTGGATGCGGGTAATAAAACCCTGCAGGCCGATAACTGGCGAATTATTGCTCACGCGCGTCATCAGGCCGGGGATATAGCCGGCGCCAGGGCGGCCCAGCAAAAGGCCGATGCGCTGGGTAACCCGTAGTAAATAATTGAATTCAAAAAATTATTTGACCTTATCGCGCTATTAACCCGGGATTTTCCGGTCCCGTTTCATTATAATTTCAGCTGTTATTACTGCTCCTGGTTCAGGTTACTGTTTTGAGTATCTATGAAGTCGATAAATTGCTGGGTGAGGCGCGCCGGATTGCCGCGGAGTACCGCCGCACGACCGGGACTTCGTTACCCATTACCAGCGAAATTGCCAAGCACGATGCCTGTGTTTACCTGGAGCTGGAACCCGCTAACGAAAGCCAGGGTGGTTACGATGCGCAGAACAAGGATGGGCTACGTATCCAGGTCAAGGGGCGCGCGATTTTCGATGAGAGCAAAGGAGGGCAGCGCCTGGGCAAGATGAAGCTGGAGCAGGAGTGGGATGCCCTGGCCATGGTGCTGATGGATGAGAACTTCGAAACCACGGAGATCTACCTGGCGACACGTGATGAGATTGAAACGGCGTTACAGGAACAGGTCAACAGCAAACGGAGTAAACGCGGGGCCATGTCAGTGGCGCGTTTCAAGCACATTGCCAGGCTGGTATGGACACGTGAAGAAGGTCGCATCGATGACGAAATCTGGACCAACCAGCCTTGACGACTAAACCTGATATATAGCCTTATTTTATTTTGCAAAGCATAAAAGAAATTCTTGGTAGTAATGGTCCACTGGCAAAGCATGTTCATGGTTTTGCGCCGCGTGATGCCCAACAATCGATGGCTGAGGCCATTGCCAGGACCCTGGAGGAAGGGAAAACCCTGGTTGCCGAAGCGGGAACAGGCACCGGCAAAACATTTGCCTACCTGGTGCCCGCGCTGTTATCCGGGCAGAAGGTGATAGTTTCAACCGGTACCAAGAACCTGCAGGACCAGTTATTTCACAAGGATCTGCCGGTAGTGCGTGACGCGCTGGAAGTGCCGGTCAGCATCGCCTTGCTAAAAGGGCGTGCCAACTATCTTTGCAACCACCGCCTGGAACTGGCACTGGATGAAGCACGCTTCACCCGCCCGGAGGCAGAAAAAGTCGCACGTATTTACCAGTGGTCCAAACTCACCCGTTCCGGTGATATCGCACAATGCGACAAGCTGTCGGAAAATGATCCCGTCTGGATCAACGTGACCTCTACCTCGGACAACTGCCTGGGCCAGGAGTGCAGTCACTATGACAGCTGCCATGTGATCGAGGCGCGGCGCCAGGCGCAGGCCGCGGATATCGTGGTCGTTAACCATCACCTGTTACTGGCCGATATGATGTTACGCGAAGAAGGTTTTGCGGATCTGTTACCCAGCGCCAATGCCTTTATTATCGATGAAGCACACCAGTTACCAGAAATTGCCTCGGAATTTTTTGGTTATGCGATCAGTGGCAATCAGCTACTGGAACTGGCACGTGATGCGGAAGCGGAATACATCAAGGATATTAACGAAGGCCGAAACTTTATTCATGCCTGCGATAGCCTGCAAAAAACCGTGCGTGATCTACGCTTGAATTTTGGTAATCCTTTACAGCGCGCTTCCTGGTCAGAAATTGCCGATAACAAGAAGATCAATGTTGCCATCGAAGATGTCGCCGAAGAACTGCATAGCTTCGAGAATGCACTCAAACCACTGGCAGAACGCAGCAAGGGGCTGGATAAATGTTATCAACGTTGTCAGCTCCTGAGTCAGCGCTTCGACCTGTTGACCCACCAGGCACCGGAAAATTACATCCACTGGTTTGAGACCCATAAACGTAGCTTTAGTTTTAAAATGACCCCGCTGGAAATCGGCGAGGTGTTCCAGGAGAAACTGGCCAGCTTTCCTGCTGCCTGGGTGTTTACCTCGGCAACATTAACCGTGAATAACAGCTTCGACCATTATGTATCACGACTCGGTCTGCAGGCGGTGACGACCCGCAGCTGGGAAAGCCCGTTTAATTTTCAACAACAGGCATTGTTATATTTGCCAACCAGCATGCCACAGCCCAATTCCCCGGGTTTTACCGACGCGGTACTGGAAAGGGCGATCCCGGTAATTAACAAAAATCCGGGCGGGAGCTTTTTACTATTTACCAGTCATCGCGCCTTGCAGGAAGCCGCCGCGCGACTGGAGGAAAAACTCGATCGCAAAATCCTGGTACAGGGTGAAGCACCGCGTGACAAGCTGCTCGATGAATTCCGCGCCACGGGCAACGCGGTGTTACTTGGCACCAGTAGTTTCTGGGAAGGCGTGGATGTCAGGGGCAGGGCATTAAGCTGTGTAATTATTGATAAGTTGCCGTTTGCCTCACCCGGTGACCCGGTGCTGCAGGCCCGCATTGAAGCGATGCGCAAACAGGGGCAAAATCCCTTTATGCATTACCAGTTACCCAGCGCGGTAATCACCCTGAAACAGGGCGTTGGCCGCCTGATCCGCGACGTGGATGATTATGGCGTCTTGATGATTGCCGACCCGCGGATAACAGAAAAAGCCTACGGCAAGACCTTTATAAAAAGCCTGCCAGCCATGCCGGTTACTCGCCATATGGACGAGGTGTTCGACTTTTACGAGCGCCTGGTGAATACCCATTTGCAGGACCTGACCGCCTGAGAGAATTAAAGTCTATGACGAAAATACTCGCTCTAGATGCTTCCAGTGAAGCCTGTTCCGCTGCGTTGAGAATAGATAAGGTATTGCTTGAGCGTAGCGAGGTGTTGCCGCGTAAACATACCGAGCTTATCCTGCCGATGGTTGACGAGCTGCTGGCAGAGGCGGGTATTACACTCAAGCAGCTGGATGCACTGGCATTTAACCGCGGCCCAGGCTCATTTACCGGTGTCAGGGTCAGTACCAGCGTGGTACAGGGGTTGGCCTATGCGCTGGATTTGCCCGTGGTTCCGGTTTCCGGGCTGGCAGCCCTTGCCCAGGGTGCCTGGCGCCATAGCGGAGCAGAAAATATTCTGAGTATTCTCGATGCGCGTATGCACGAGGTCTACTGGGCCTACTTCCAGTATCAGCAAGGTCACATGATGGCGGTTGGCGACGAGCACGTCTCCACGATCAGTAACCTGTTAAAGCCCGGCCAGGGAAAGTGGTTGGCCGCCGGTAGCGGTGTGAAGGTCTATAATAAGGAAATCTTGGAGTGGGCGAGTGACTACGAGGTCAAACTAACCACAGAGATAGCGTTTCCCCAGGCCCGCGATGTGGCCGAGCTGGCACTGACAGAATTTGCCTCAGGCAACCTGGTCAATGCAATGGAGGCGCAACCGACCTATATCCGTGACAAGGTCGTCTAGTCAATCCCCCGTAAAAGAACTAATGAAACAGGACATAGTGAGAAGCAATCATGAAACAAATAATCACACCACTAATTTTCTCGGTACTGTTTGTTACACCTCTCTACAGCGTTGCTGCTAATAACCAGCAACAGCCGGAATCAGCTGATACGGCAACAGTTAAGCCAGGCACTGTGTTTGAACGTAACATCAGGCGTGATGCCGGGCTAGTATATAAGCAATTATTCACCGCGCTGGAGAATAATGGCTATTTCGTCGTATTTGAAACCAACATAGGCAAGAACCTGTCACGTTTTGCCCAACGCTGGGGCGATGATTACAATAAAAACAAACTGGAAAGTATTCGCAGCCTGATCTTCTGTAACGGCTGGTATGCCAACCAGGTCAGCAATGCCGATCCGAAAATGCTGGCGTTATGCCCGATGCACATTACAGTAATACATAAGGAAGGGGTAACTTCCATACTTTATGTCAGGCCTGGTCAGGTGGCTAAGGATTCTGCTGCCAGCAAGATCGCCGAGGAACTGGAGCGTGATGTGCTAAGAGTTATTAATAGCCTGCCTTGATGGCTACATGAATTGCTGGGCTATACGTGCAGAGACAGTAGCAATCAACAAGATATAAGAAAATGCTAACTTTTTACTGGCGGTTATATTGTTTAGGCTGAATATCATAATCATCTGTATTTGTATCGTTCTGTCCGGATGCCTGGCTCGACCGGTCGTCATTAAAACAGACGCACATTTACATGAAGAACAGAATACAATTATTCAGAAAGCAATTAAGCAAGTTGCAAAAACCGGAGACTGGTTGGTTATTCGAGGTTATCACGCAACTGATAACCTGGTCGCTAATGCTACTGGCATTCCTATTAGTCACGTCGGTGTTTATAATGCCGAAAATAAATCTGTTATCGAAGCTGAAGGAAAAGGGGTGCATTTATCTTCATTCAGCGAGTTCATTGATAAATCGTACCGT
>JASFOS010000177.1:0-4408 GCA_050116415.1 Thioalkalispiraceae bacterium | reverse complement strand
GTTCGGGTTTGAAGGGGTAAAGCCCGGAGACAGCTGGTGCCTGTGCGCGGCACGCTGGCTGGAAGCCTACAAGGACAACATGGCGCCACGCGTATACTTGCTCCGTACCCATAAACGCGCGCTGGAAGTGGTGCCCTTTGAACTACTTAAAAAATACGCCGCGGATCTGAACTAGGCTGAATCATATGGATGGTCAGGAAGAAGCCACTATTCAATGTCCCTATTGCGGGGAAACCCAGCAGGTTCTGATTGACTGTTCTATTTCACACCAACAGTACATTGAGGATTGCCAGGTCTGTTGCCGACCGATAAATTTCGATGTATCGATCAGCGATGATGGTGATGTCTCGGTTATCGTGAAAAATGAAAATGAGTAACAAACTTTTTATTTATCTTGGCGCTGTTGTTTTGACCGCCCTTTTTAATACCGGAACCGGTCAGGCTATTGAGTTCAAAACAGGCATCGATGAACAGGCACAACTGCCGTTCTGGGAAGTCAGTGCGCCGGGCATGTCGCTGCGCCTAGTACAACGTCTGCCGATACAAACACGGGCTTTTTTTCTCGCGCGCGGCTTTAACAAAGCCCAGGTTGAACGCGTAGCACAAAGCTGTATTTTCCAGACCGTGTTTACAAATACTTCCAACCTGGGAGATACACCAAGTCCGTTAAGTTATGATCTCAATAACTGGCAAGTTATGGTTAACGGCGAATCTCATTCGATGAAACTGCGTGAAGACTGGGATAGGCAATGGCGGGCAGAAAAGGTAAAAAAAGCGCAACGACTGGCGTTTGAATGGGCCCTGTATCCTACCCAACAAAGTTATCAACCCGGAGATTTTAACTGGGGGATGTCGAGCTTCAACCTGGTACCCGGCACCCGCTTTGATCTGAAAATCAGTTGGCGACAGTTTGGGCAATCACATAGCACCCTGATCAAGGACATGCAATGTGCAGAAGATGTTAACCCGCAAACCACGGAAACCATGTAGTATGAAATTCCTGATGACAGTCTTATTATCAGTGTGCTTGCAAATAAGCTCCGCATCCGCAACAGAACCACAAACTCTCCCCCGCCTGGAAAAACCTTTCAAGGCCCCTGATTTTAACCTGCAGGCTGAAGATGGTCGTCACTACCGCTTGTCAGATTTCCATGGCAAGGTTGTGGTCCTGAATTTCTGGGCCACCTGGTGCCCACCGTGTCGCGAGGAAATGCCTGCCATGGAACGACTCTGGCAGAAGGTCAAAGACAAGAACATCGTACTGCTGGGTATTAATGTCGGCGAGGATGCGGATACCATTTTCGAGTTTACCGGGCAATACCCGGTAAGTTTCCCCTTGCCCATGGATAGCGATGGCAAAGTCATAGAACAATATCCAATCAAGGGGTTGCCGACCACTTATATTGTTAACCCTCAGGGCATGGTGACGCATCGCGCCGTCGGTAGTCGCGAATGGGACCAGGCCTGGCTAGTCAAGATACTGCAAGGATTGCTTGAATAAGAATCTCTTACTCTTACTGGCTGTCCATTGCCCCTGACATTTCCGGCTTGTAGTAGACAAAACTGTTTTTACCCTGTTGTTTGGCACGGTACATGGCTATATCGGCACAACGGAGCAAGCTTTCCTCGTCAATCGCGTCATACGGGTATTGACTTATCCCGATACTGCAACCCACGGTTACCTGCTTGTTATTGATTTCTAGTGCTTCGCTTAACTCCGCCAGGACCGTCTCGGCTACCCGTGAAGCATCCTGCGCTTCATGGCCCGGGTAAAGTATCGCGGCAAATTCATCACCGCTTAAACGCGCAACAGTGTCACTTTCACGTATACACTTTTTCAACTTGTTGGCAACATGGATAAGAACCTTGTCGCCTGCCGCATGCCCCAGTGTATCGTTAACCTGCTTGAAATCGTCCAGGTCGATAAACAGCAAGCTGACCATGCTCTGCTGTCTTTTGGCCTGCTTTAAATACTGGTTCAGGCGATCTGAAAAAAGCGTACGGTTGGGCAGGTTGGTCAATGCATCGTAACTGGCCAGATACTCCAGTTCGGTCTTTATTTTCTGCCTGTCGGTAATATCACGCACTATACCGATAAAATAATGCTGATCACCAAAATGCATTTCGCTGACTGCAAGGTCCATGGGGAAAACCGATCCATCCTTGCGCCTGGCTTTTACTTCGCGTGGCCCAATATCGATAATTTTTGAGTCCCCGGTGTACAGGTAATGATGAATATAGTCGGCATGCTGGTTAACATCTTCATCACGGGCCATTAACAGGGTGATGTTTTTGCCAATAATTTCATCATGCTGGTAGCCAAAGATATCTTCAGCGGCTTCGTTGAAGGTTTCTATGATACCTGCCTGGTTAATGGTGATAATGCCGTCACTGGCATTACCGATAATCGTGTTGAGGCGCCGATTGGATTCAAGCAACAACTTTTGCTCCGTGATATCACGAAAATAAAACGTGATCCTGTTTTCAAATGGGTAAGCATGCACGTCTAACCAACGACCCAGCGCGGCATAAAAACTGGTAAATTCTGACTTTTCACGTGTTTTAATCACTTTCTCCACATTCGGGTAAAATCCGCTAACGGCTTCCGGAAAGACACTCCACACATTTTTGCCAACCACGTTGTGCTCTACCTTGAGGATTTCCCTGGCACGCTGGTTGATATAGGTAATCACCGCTTGATAATTTAACTCCAGGTAAGCATCGGTTGTTGTCTCCAGCATCGTGCGCAGATTATTTGCAGATTGTTTAAGCTTGTAGTTACTGTATTGCACGTAACCTGTGAAAATAATAATCAGCAAAGAGATAAGCGAACGCATGACAAGTTCATTCGGGTCGGCAGGCAATAATGCGACCATCAATGGATCTTTGAGACCGTAAGCACCGGACATGTGCATAGCCGACTCGGCAAACCAGAATATCAGCGCCAGCGGAATACCCAGCCAGCAATGTGCAAACAGTTGCCTTGCTCGCGCGCTGCTGTGGTTATTAAACGTGCCTGATGGTTGCATAGCCTGGGGGTAGCCTGTGTGATACTTACGATTACTGACTTGTCATATGAATGATAGCTAACCACCGGAATAAAATCAGGGACTATCTGTAAACAATTGTGAAACCTGGGCCGCTTTTCCGGCGGCTAACCACGAAAAAAGGCGGTAAATAACCGCCTTTTTTAACAGGTATTGAGCTGAATTCACAAAATGGGAACAATCAGTAATGCCACGATGTTCATAATCTTGATTAACGGGTTAATCGCCGGGCCAGCGGTATCCTTGTAGGGATCACCGACCGTATCACCGGTAACCGCCGCCTTGTGCGCGTCGGAACCTTTGCCTCCGTAGTTACCGTCTTCGATATATTTCTTTGCATTATCCCAGGCACCGCCACCGGTGGTCATGGAAATGGCCACAAACAACCCGGTGATAATGGTACCAATCAATACCCCACCCAGTGCGGCCGGGCCAAGCGTTAAACCAACGATCACTGGTACCAGTACCGGTAACAACGATGGAATGATCATCTCCTTGATGGCGGCGATGGTCAGCATATCCACCGCTTTCGAATAATCCGGCTGCTGGCTTTTGTCCATGATGCCCGGCATTTCCCTGAACTGACGTCGCACTTCATTGACAATACCACCTGCCGCACGCCCCACTGATTCCATGGCCAGCGCACCGAACAAGTAAGGGATTAAGCCACCGATAAACAAACCAATAATGACCAGGTGATTGGAAAGATCAAACTGCAACACTTTGCCGGTTTCATCCAACAGCGCCTGGGTGTAATCCGAGAATAACACCAGGGTGGCCAGGCCGGCTGAACCAATTGCGTAGCCCTTGGTCACCGCCTTGGTGGTATTGCCCACCGCATCCAGTGCATCAGTGGTATTACGAATGTCTTCCGGCAGATCGGCCATTTCGGCGATGCCACCGGCATTGTCGGTAATCGGGCCATAGGCATCCAGCGCAACGATGATCCCGGTCATGGAGAGCATGGAGGTCGCGGCTATCGCGATACCGTACAGGCCGGCCAGTTCATAAGAGCCCCAGATGGAAGCACACACTGCCAGTACCGGCAGCGTGGTTGATTTCATTGACACACCGAGCCCGGCAATCACGTTGGTCCCGTCACCGGTGGTGGACGCTTCCGCAATATGCCGTACCGGGGAGTACTCGGTCGCGGTGTAGTACTCGGTGATGACAACCATCGCCACGGTTAACACCAGGCCAATTAACGCTGCGCCAAACAGCGCATTAACACTGTACAGGCCATTATCCGCCATCATGCTATCGGTCACGAAATAAAACGCAATAGCGGCCAGTACCGCGGATACGATCGCACCGCGATACAGGGCGCCCATGATCTTGCCACCTTGTTTGAGCTTGACGAA
>JASFOS010000176.1:0-4431 GCA_050116415.1 Thioalkalispiraceae bacterium | reverse complement strand
GGCATCGATGTGCAGCGGCTGCGAACTGGGGGCCAGTATTTCCGCCAGTTGCTGCTTGAGGTTGTCGAGCAGGGCTTGTGGATCAGTGAGTTCCTTGCGCGAGACCTTGGCGGTCAATTCATCGATGATTTGCGAGGTCGCTTCAACGCCCACGTCGGCGGTGAGTAACAGTGTTTCAATATCTTCCAGCAGTTCATCGTCGATGGACTTTTTGCCCATGACCAGGTTGGCGATACCATCGCTGAAACCGGAGCGGGTGCGACTCAGCCCCTGCTTGAGGCGGGCGAACAGGCCGGCGTTGTCAGTTTTTTCCGGGGTGGAAGGATTACGGGATTTCTTGAAACCAAACATGGATGTTAGTGTCGTATTGTCTTAGTTGAAATAAAGTTAACTCCGTGGCATCGAGTCTGCCTGGCGGATACGCTATCCTACCACTGCTGTGAATAACGAGTAAGCATTAGTTATGAAGAAAATACGCAAGTTATCGAGCTGGCGCCGAATCATCGGTATGAGCCTGCTACTGGGCCTGTCACAACAGGCTATGGCCCAGGTCCACGAGTTCGAGCTGGAAAATGGCATGAAATTGCTGGTCAGGGAAGATCACCGGGCCCCGGTGGTGGTGTCGCAAATTTGGTACAAGGTCGGCGCCAGTTACGAACACAACGGCATCACCGGGGTATCCCACGTACTGGAACACATGATGTTCAAGGGCACGCCAAGACACCCGGCGGGTGAATTTTCACGCATCATTGCCGAACACGGTGGCCGGGAAAACGCCTTTACCAGCCGCGATTATACCGCCTATTTTCAGCAACTGGAAAAAAGCCGTTTGCCGATCAGCTTCGAGATGGAAGCTGACCGCATGCGTAACCTGACCTTGCCGGAAGAGCAGTTCAAGAAAGAACTGGAAGTGGTCAAGGAAGAACGCCGCATGCGCTACGAAGACAGGCCCCGTTCACTGACACACGAGCAATTCATGGCTGCGGCCTTCACCAGCAGCCCTTATCAGCACCCGATCATTGGCTGGATGAACGATTTGCAAAACATGCAGGTGGATGATTTACGAAAATGGTATCAACGCTGGTATGCCCCCAACAACGCCACCCTGGTGGTGGTCGGTGATGTCGATGCGCAGGACGTGCATGAGCTGGCAAAAAAACATTTCGCCGCGATCCCAAAATCAGCGATCAACGGTACCAAGCCACGGCTTGATGTGCCCCAGCGAGGCGAGCGCAGGATCAAGGTCAATGTACCGGCCAAGCTGCCCTACCTGATCATGGGTTACAAGGTGCCGGTACTGAAAACGGCCGAGCAGGAATGGGAGCCTTATGCACTGGAAGTGCTGGCAGGCATTTTAAGTGGCTCCAACAGCGCGCGTTTTCCAAAACGCCTGGTACGTGGACAGCAAATCGCTGCCGGTGTTGATGTTGGCTACAACCTGTATGCTGGCTATGACGACCTGTTTATCATCGATGCCACGCCGTTGGCGGAACACAGCGTTGCAGAAATTGAAAACGCGATTTACCAACAGCTCGAATTGATCAAGCAGGAAAAAGTCAGCAAACAGGAACTGGATCGTATCAAGGCCCAGGTGGTGGCCGGCAAGGTGTATGAAAAAGATTCGGTGTTCTACCAGGCCATGCAAATGGGGACGCTGGAAACCGTTGGCCTGGGATGGCAGCGAATGGATGAATACAGCGAGAAAATCAAAATGGTGACTGCCGAACAAGTACAGCAAGTGGCAAGAAAGTACCTGGTTAAACAGCAACGCACGGTTGCCATCCTTGAACCGCTACCACTTGAAAACAAGCCGCTTAAGCAAAGCGTCAATTACCAGCACTAGCAGGGGCAGTAAATAATGATGAGCAAACAAAAAGGGTTTATTGCAATTGTTGCTGTAGTTATCCTTGTTGGAGTACTGAGTGTAATCAATAACAGCGAACAGCAAGAACAGCCTGATAACTATCAACCATTAAGCATCCAGAGCTGGCAAAGCAAGCAGGGTACAAAAGTCATGTTCGTCAATGCACCGGAATTACCGATGATCGATGTTCAACTGGTGTTTGATGCAGGCAGCGCGCGTGATGGCAAGCAGCCCGGCCTGGCCATGATCACCAACGCGATGCTTGACCTGGGTGCGGGCAAATGGAGCACCGACGAGATCGCCGAGCGTTTTGATAGCATCGGCGCACGTTATGCCAACGACAGTTCACGCGACAATGCCACGCTCAGTTTGCGCAGCCTGAGTGAGGCAGCATTACTGGATAAGGCAATTGCCACCTTCAACGCGATACTGGTGAAACCCAACTTTGTTGAAAGCGAGATCGAACGCATTCGCAAGCAGGTATTGATCAGTTTGCGTAATCACCAGCAGTCACCGGGCACCATTGCGCAGAAAACGTTTTACCAAACCCTGTATCACACCCACCCCTATGCCACGCCGGTACTGGGTAATAGCGAGAGCATAAAAAATATCACCCGGCAGGAAATGCAGGCGTTTTATAAAAAATATTATGTCGCACGTAATGCGGTGGTCGCTATCGTTGGCGATGTGAGCCGGGCACAGGCTGAAACACTGGTGGAAAAAATTCTCAAAGGTTTACCGAAAGGCAAACAGGCGGTTTCCTTGCCCGAGACAAAGGCGATTGATGAGGCCATCAACGTGCATAAAGATCATCCTTCCAGCCAAACCCACATCCTGGTCGGCCAACCGGGTATGAAACGCGGTGACAGGGATTATCTGCCCCTGTACGTGGGCAACCATATCCTCGGGGGCAGCGGTTTTGGTTCGCGCATCGTGGAAGAAATCCGCGAAAAACGTGGCCTGGCCTATAGCAGTTACAGTTACTTTTCACCGATGCGCGTCAATGGTCCGTTTACCATGGGGCTGCAAACCAGTAACGAAAACACCGAGCAGGCACTCAAGCTGCTCGATGAAGTATTGCGCGAATTTATCAAAAACGGACCGACTGAAGAGGAACTGCAACACGCCAAGAAAAACATCACCGGCGGTTTTGCCCTCAAGATCGACAGTAACAAGGACATCCTGGCTTACCTGAGCATGATCGGTTTTTATGATCTGCCACTGGACTATTTAAAAACCTTCAACCAGCGCGTTGAAAAAATCACGCGCCAACAGATCCAGGATGCTTTCCAGCGTCGTATCGATCCGGACAAGCTGGTCACCGTGACCGTGGGGTCGGCACAGTAACCGGCATGGGCAGGCCCGGCAGTTCCAACCAGTTGCGCATCATTGGCGGCCAGTGGCGTGGCCGCAAACTGAGGTTCGCGGAAGGGCGCGGTTTGCGTCCCACCCCGGACCGGGTTCGTGAAACCCTGTTTAACTGGTTGATGCCGGTGGTCGAAGGCGCCCGTTGCCTGGATTTGTTTACCGGCAGCGGCGCGCTGGGACTGGAGTGCCTGTCACGCGGTGCCCGTGAAGTGGTGATGATCGACAACAACCCCAGGGTGATCGCCCAGTTACGTGAAAACCTGGCCTTGCTCGATAATCCGGCCGCGCAACTGGTCCTGGCCGACGGGCTCAAATGGCTGCAACAACAAAATGCCGAGCCGTTTGATATCGTGTTTCTCGATCCCCCTTATGCCGACCAGGTATTGCCCGACTGTTTCAAGGTCCTGGAAGAAAGAGGCTGGTTGAAAGCAGACGCCTGGGTTTATATCGAGTTTCCTTCCAACCAGGAACTGCCCACGCTACCCGGGCACTGGCAGTGGCACCGCAACAAGCGGGCCGGCCAGGTCGGGTATCACCTGGCACGTCGCCAAGCCAGCTAAAAACAGTTAGAATTAACAAATAGTTAGCACCAGTAAAAGGGCGTGCACGCGTGAAAGTGACAGCAATCTATCCGGGTACCTTTGATCCCATTACCAACGGCCACACCGACCTGGTGGAGCGTGCTGCGCGCATCTTCGACAAGGTGGTCCTCGGCGTAGCGAAAGGCCAGAACGGCAGCAAGCAGCCGGTATTCAGCATCGACGAACGCGTCTCGCTGGCCAAGGAGGTGCTGGCAGACATCGGTAATGTCGAGGTGATCCAGTTTGATGGCCTGCTGGTGGAGTTCGTGGCACAACAGCAGGCGCAGGTGATCCTGCGTGGCTTGCGCGCGGTGTCGGACTTTGAATACGAGTTCCAGCTGGCCAGCATGAACCGCCATCTCAACCAGGATATCGAAACCCTGTTTTTAACCCCGGCCGAGCAGTACAGCTATATTTCCTCCAGTTTAGTACGGGAAATTGCAGCACTGGGGGGAGATGTGACACCCTTCGTACACGGGAAAGTTGCTACTGCATTAAACAACAGAATACGCTAATATACGCGCCTGTTTTTTGAGCAAATCCCACTATTTGCCGAGGCCTGATACGGAGTAACCCCATGTCCCTGCTGATCAATGATGAATGTATAAATTGCGATGT
>JASFOS010000175.1:0-4436 GCA_050116415.1 Thioalkalispiraceae bacterium | reverse complement strand
AAACTGAGCCAAAGTCGCAGCAAGGCGGCCAAAAGCCTGTCCAAAGCCGTCACCACGTCGATGCAGGAACTGGGCATGGAAGGTGGTCGCTTCGAGGTTGCCCTCAGCGACGAAGAAAACTTTACCGCACACGGCCTGGAAAAAATTGAGTTCATGGTCAGCGCCAATCCCGGTCAGCCACTCAAACCCCTCACCAAGGTGGCCTCCGGGGGTGAGTTGTCGCGGATCAGTTTGGCCATACAGGTTATTACCGCGCAGAACTCGCGCATCCCGACCTTGATCTTTGACGAGGTGGACGTGGGCATCGGTGGACGGGTGGCCGAGATCGTCGGACGCCTGTTAAGGGAACTGGGCCAACATCGCCAGGTGATTTGCGTGACGCATTTACCCCAGGTCGCTGCATTGGGGCATCATCACCTGCAAGTCAGTAAACAGAAAGCCACGGATACCACCATTAGCCAGATTGCGCACTTGCAGGCCCCGCAACGTGTTGAAGAAATTGCGCGCATGCTCGGTGGCATAGAAATTACCGAGCAAACCCTATCGCATGCCGAGGAAATGTTAAAAAAAGCCGGCAACGAATAACACGTTCAGGCTAAGACCGTAACGTGTGCCTTACTCAGCCTCTTTCTGGCAGTCCGGGCAAATCCCGTATATATATAAAGAGTGATCGGTGATCGCGTAACCCTTTTCCTTGGCAATCGCTTTCTGACGTTCTTCGATGGTTTCATCGAAGAACTCGTCGACCCGGCCACACTTCACGCACAGAATATGATCATGGTGGCTGCCCTGGTCCAGTTCGAAAACCGAGTGTCCCCCTTCAAAATGATGACGGGTAACCAGCCCCGCTGATTCAAACTGCGTCAGTACCCGGTAAATGGTTGCCAGGCCAATATCTTCACCCTGCTCCAGCATGGCCTTGTAGACATCTTCGGCACTCATGTGGCGATGCTCGGTATCCTCCAGGAACTTGAGAATCTTCAAGCGTGGTAACGTGGCTTTCAAACCGACTTTCTGTAAATCCTGACTTTCCATTATGGCACCTGTTTAACTTTTCGATCTCGCAGAGAACCCGCGGATGGGGTATGATTCTGCCTGATTTAAAGTATACCCTTAATCGAGATATAAATGCGAAGAATTCTCATTCCTGCCATTACCCTGATGCTAACCGCTTGTTCTGTTTATAAAATTGATATTCAACAGGGCAATACCCTGGAAGCCGACAAAGTCGCGCAATTGAAAACAGGGATGACCAAGCAACAGGTGCAATACCTGCTCGGCACCCCCATGTTAAGGGACCCCTTTCACACGGACCGCTGGGATTACGTCTATACCTTTACGCCGGGTGGCAAACCGATGCGTAAACATCACCTGACATTGCAGTTCGAAAACGACACCCTGGTGATCATTGATAAAAATGCACTGAAACAGGCACTGATGGATGCCAAGCCAAGCACGGCTCCGGCAAACTGATGCGCACAGCTGCTGAATAACACTGCACACACGTTTGAATTATTGTTGTTTACCCTGCTTCTCTTTTTTCTCGGCACGTTTCTTACGTGAGGCCTTGGGATCGGCAATCAACGGCCGATAAATTTCGACACGATCTTTTTCACGTAAGGTTTGATCCAGCTTGGTCAACTTGCCGAAGATCCCCACCTTGTTTTTCTCAAGATCGATTTCGGGAAACTGTTCCAGGATCCCGGACATGACAATCGCTTCCTTGACCGTCGCGGATTCATCCACATCAAGCGAAAGAATCACTTGCGTATCCGGGCGCGCGTAAGCCACTTCAACCAGCATGTTCATTTCCCGTATATATCATTGGCACGTTGTACAAAGGCATCAACCAGCGAGTTGGCCATGTGACTGAAAACCGGGCCAAAAGTCAGGCCCATCAGCTTGCTGGAAAATTCGAAATTCATATCCAGTGTCACCTTGCAGCCTTCATCACCCAGCGGACTGAATGTCCAGACACCCTGTAAATGCTTGAACGGCCCTTCCACCAGGTTCATGGTAATGCGGTTGGGCTTGTCCAGGGTATTGCGCGTGGTGAACGATTTTTTCAAACCACTGTGTGCAATAAACAAACTCCCCTGTACTTCGTTTTCGTTACGCTGCAGTTCCTCGGCGGACTGGCACCAGGGCAGAAACTCGGCATAGGCCGGGATATTATCCACCAGGTCATACATCTGTTCGGCACTGTAGGGCACCAGCGCACTTTTGTTAATCTTTGTCACACCTGTTCCTGTTTATTAAATCATCTCGATAGCTCGCAGGAATATAATGATAACACCAACCGGTGCAACATAACGCGTCATAAAACGCCACAGGCGGTATACCGGACCATCACCGATATTGAGTTCATCACGGCTGGCTTCGCAATTCATGATCCATACCGAGAAGATGGCAATCAGCAGCCCACCCAGTGGCAACATGATATTGGCGGTCAGGTAGTCCAGCAAATCGAAGATGGTCGCTTCCCGGAAGCGGTCAAACATGGCCAGCGGCGTCACATCAGACCAGGTATTAAACGAGAACACGGTGAGAATGCCGAACGCCCAACAGGCAATTCCCATCACCACCGCGGCTTTCATACGTTCCATGCCCTTGTTTTCCACCAGCCAGGCCACCGCCGGTTCAATCAGGGAAATGCTCGATGACCAGGCCGCGAAGGTCAGCAGGATAAAGAACAGCACCCCGAAAAAGGTCCCGCCGGGCATGTGGCCAAACGCCAGTGGCAAGGTCTGGAAAATCAGGCCCGGCCCGGCACCGGGCTCCAGCCCGTTGGCAAACACGATAGGGAAAATCACCATCCCGGCCAGCAGCGCGACCGTGGTATCCGCCAAGGCGATGATCACCGTGGTCTGGGCAATTGAAGTATTCTGTGGCAGGTACGACCCGTAGATCATAATCGCCCCCATGCCGAGGCTCAGGGTAAAGAAAGCATGGCCCAGCGCCACCAGCACCCCGTCCGCGCTGATTTTTGAAAAATCCGGGTTAAACAGGTAGCTCAAGCCTTCCTGGAAAGCGCCTTCATTCATCGAGTACCCCAGCATCACCAGCAACAGGATAAACAAACCGGGCATCAAAAAGCGGACCGCTTTCTCCAGCCCACCGCGCACGCCACGTGCCACCACCATCATGGTCATGACAATGAACAGGGTATGCCAGAACAGCAGGGTTTCTGAATGGGCGAGGAAATCACCAAAAATGCTCCCCACCCCGTCCGCGGTCGCATTTACGAACTGGCCTTCGCCGGTGTAAAACACGTAGGCAATCGCCCAGCCCGCGATGACGCTGTAATAGGACAGGATCAGGAAGCCGGCCACGATGCCCATCCAGCCCAGCCACTTCCAGTGCGGGTTGTGGCCGGCTTCCAGGGCCAGCGTGTGCATCGAATTCATCGGGCTTTGCCGGCCACGACGACCGAGCATAATCTCCGCCATCATGATCGGTACGCCGATGATGGCAATACAAACCAGGTAAATCAGCACAAAGGCGCCGCCACCGTTTTCACCGGTAATGTAAGGAAACTTCCAGATATTGCCCAGCCCGACCGCGGAGCCGGTTGCCGCCAGGATGAAGGCCCAGCGTGTTGACCATTGACCGTGGATGGATTCGCGAACTCCCGCCATGATTACCACCTTTTATGATTATTATCTGCATTCTGGTTAGGCTTAATTCTCTGGCAATTCGCCGAGGGTTACAAGGGAACAATCCTTTGAATTGGTGTATCCGTTGCCCCATGCAGTCAGATATAATCCGCCCCCATGGGAAAACAAAAGAAGAAAAAAGGCACACCGAGCAATACCATCGCGCTGAACAAGAAATCGCGCCATGATTATCACCTCGAGGAACGCTTTGAAGCCGGCCTGGCGCTGGAAGGCTGGGAAGTGAAGAGCCTGCGTGATGGCCGTGTACAATTACGCGACAGCTACGTCATTATCAAGAACAACGAGGCCTGGCTGATCGGCGCCGTAATTACCCCGATGCCGACGGTCTCCACGCACTACAAGCCGGACCCCACCCGTACCCGCAAGCTGCTGCTGCACCGGCGTGAGCTGGACAAGCTGATCGGCGCGGTGGAACGTAAAGGCTACGCGGTGGTCCCAACCGCCATGTACTGGGTGCGCGGCCGCGCCAAGCTGGAAATCGCGCTGGCCAAGGGTAAACAGGCCCATGACAAGCGCGCCGATATCAAGGAACGCGACTGGAAACGCGAAAAAAACCGCAGTCTCAAGGGCGCCCGCTAAATATTGTCTTTTATATTGAACTTTCTGGTAATATCCCCATCATAGTAGTAAGACTTTAGGGGGCGACCTGGCTTCGACGTGGGTTGCGAAACCTGAGGTGCATGCCGAGATGCAGAATCTCGTAAATCAGCTGCAAAACTTATAGTTGCCAACGACGACAACTACGCTTTAGCTGCTTAA
>JASFOS010000174.1:0-4438 GCA_050116415.1 Thioalkalispiraceae bacterium | reverse complement strand
CGGGCACGCGCCAACAAGGCCATCACGTGAAAGGGTTGGATATCCTGGCTACGTCTGGATTTATGGTCCGTCATGTTTTTATTAGTGTTGATCGAACATCTGTTTTAACAGCTTAACACTAATATAGCCATAGTTCTCCAGTAACGCTTTGTCGCCCTGCATGACTTCGAAAGGCACATCAGGTTCACCCATGTTTGATAACACGGCCACTGCACCATTGAAATCATCATCATGCGTGTATCCATTGGTCGTGATAATGGTGCGCAAGCCGGCCCCGGCCGAGGCCTTGATGCCATTGTGGGAGTCTTCAAATGCCACACACTTGTCCGGCGTGAGGTTCATTTCCTGCATGGCGTAGGTGTAGATATCCGGGGCCGGCTTCTTGGCCGGTACGATATCCCCGGCGGCGATCACTTCAAACCAGTTCTCGGCATCCTCGCCCAGCGTGTTGACCAGCAGTGCCTTAACATTGGCCGGTGTCGTGGTGGTGGCAATCGCCAGGCGTAAACCGGCATCACGAGCTTCACGCAGCAAGCGCTCAACACCCGGACGCAACGGGATGCGTCCTTCGGACAGTAGCGCAGTATAAAAATCGGTCTTGGAGCGGTGCAAACCGGCGATGAAATCGTCCAGGTTAGCCGGGCGCGCAAAACCGGTATTGAAGTTATCCAGGTAATAGCGAATCCGCTCCTTACCCCCGGTGACGGCTAACAGTTTGCCATACAACTCAGCCGACCATTGCCAGTCGAGGCCGGCATCGGCGAAAGCCATGTTAAAGGCGATCCGATGGCCATCCCGCTCGGTATCCGCCAGGGTGCCATCCACATCAAAAAGTAACGCTTGTAAACACATTTCAGTTTCTGCTTGCTCAATTCAAAACGGCGCTAAGCCTACCCTATTCCTGCATCTCATCTCAAGTAAAATAAACCTGGTAACTGCGAAATAAACCACACATATCAAGGAGTTATCACGCGGCCTGTCATTATTTTGCCAAACCGCGTGGTTATTAATTTCACAGATTTATTGCGTCTGTGATCGTATTCTGGTATTAAAGCCGACGTGTTTTAAACAGGCAGGAGTAGGAAGCACATGCCCGCAAAGAAAAAGAGTGCAAAAAAGAAGACCGTAGCGAAGAAAAAAGCCGCTGCGAAGAAGAAAACCGCGACCAAGAAGAAAGCTGTGTCCAAGAAAAAAGTGGCGAAAAAGAAAACTGCTGCCAAGAAAAAAGTAGCAAAGAAGAAAACCGCGGCCAAGAAAAAGGCGGCGAAAAAGAAAACTGCGAAAAAGAAAGCCGCGGCAAAAAAAGCCCCTGCCCGTCGAAAAGCTGCATCGACCACTGAGTTCAGCGCCTTTACCCCTTACCAGGAGAAAAAAGGCGAAGAATACATGAACGATGCGCAGATTGAACATTTCCGCGAGATTCTCAATGGCTGGAAAAAAGAGTTGATGGAAGAAGTGGATCGTACCGTTCACCATATGCAGGATGAAGCCGCCAACTTTCCGGATCCCAATGATCGTGCCTCGCAGGAATCCGAGTTTGCCATGGAACTGCGTACCCGTGACCGTGAACGAAAACTGATCAAGAAAATCGAGGAGTCCCTCGGTCATCTTGATTCCGGTGATTATGGTTATTGCGAACAGTGCGGCGTGGAGATCGGGGTACGCCGGCTGGAAGCCCGCCCTACTGCCAACCTGTGTATTGACTGCAAGAACCTGGACGAAATACGCGAGAAACAACGCGGATAAAAAAAGGAGGCTTTGCCTCCTTTTTCATGCGTGCTGTGCTACACGATCAATGCCCGTTTACCGTTGCGCCTGTCGGTGAAGGTTTTCAAGCGATTACTGCGCGCAAATTGCATAATATAATCGAATGCTTGTGGGTTACTGGTTTCCAGGCCCCTGGCCACCACCAGGCACTTCTCACCGCCAACAATACATGGCTGTACACTACGACAATACTGTAAACGATGATCGGCGCCAAAACTGGCCAGAGTCGATGAAATCCGCTCGATCCAGTCACTGGGTCTTAATTTGTCGCCGTTGTCCCTCATCCCCTGTATGACAAGAATCTCTTCGTCAGGCTCTCGGTTTGACACCCTGCTGTCCTTACTTAACAATCTCATGGAACCTGATTAATCGGCAGTAACCAGCTAAAACTTGAGCATAAAATCACCACATTCGATAAATTGCCCTATGGATACCATTGACGCTATAAAAAGCCGCCACGCGACACGCGGCTTCCTGTCCACACCGGTTGAAACACCCTTGATTGAAAAGATCCTCGATGCGGCACGCTACGCACCTTCGGGGGTCAATACCCAGCCCTGGAAAGTGGCCGTAGTGCGTGGCCAGGTACAGCAACAGCTTAGCGAGCAATTGATCGCGGCCAAGGAACAAAAACAGCCAGCCAACCCGGACTATGCCTACTACCCGGATCGATGGAGCGAACCCTATAAATCGCGCCGTAAAAGCTGCGGCCTGGCCCTGTATTCAGCCCTGCAGATTGAAAAAGGCGACTTTGGCAAGCAAAAACAGGCCTGGTATAACAATTATCGATTTTTCAACGCGCCGGTCGGCCTGCTGTTTTTTATCGACAAACAGCTTAACCAGGGCTCATGGATTGACATGGGGATGTTTTTACAAAATATCATGCTGGCGGCCACCGACTATGGTCTTGCCACCTGCCCCCAAGCGTCGTTGGCCGAGTATCCGGATATCGTGCGTGGGCTGCTCAATATCAGTGAAGATTATGCCGTGGTGTGTGGCATGGCGCTGGGCTACGAGGACCCGGACCACCCGGCCAACAGCTTTCGCCTGGAACGTGAACCGGTGGATAGTTTTACTACCTGGTTTGAATAATATTAGCGTGAATGAACACCGAGGCTGCTAATTCACCCTGCTACCGTGGCCGGTTTGCGCCTTCTCCGACGGGGCCCCTGCACTTCGGCTCGTTGATCGCGGCGACCGGGAGCTACCTGCAAGCCCGCCATCAACAGGGAGAGTGGCATTTACGCATCGAGGACATAGACCCACCGCGAGAAATGCCCGGCGCGACCGACAGCATCCTCAGGACCCTTGATAGCTATGGTTTCCAGTGGGACGGTGACGTCATTTACCAGAGCCAACGCCTGGCCCTATACCAGGATTATCTCGAGCAACTCCGCAAAGATGGCTATACCTTCCCCTGTACCTGTAGCCGCAAGGAGATCAGCGAGCGCATGGCGAAAACCGGTCAAAGGGTTTATCCCGGCACCTGCCGAAATAAACCCTATCCCAGATTATCGGGCTACGCGGAGCGGGTGATCGCTCTCGATAAGCAGGTTGAATTTGAAGATAGTCTACAGGGTAAAATGTCTTACCACATACAAAGCGAGATCGGTGATTTTGTTATCAAGCGTGCTGATGGATTATTTTCCTATCAACTGGCCGTCGCCGTCGATGATGGCAGCATGGGTATCACCGAGGTCGCGCGCGGTTGTGACCTGCTGGATTCCACGCCGCGACAGATTTACCTGCAACAGCTTCTAAACCTGGCAACCCCAGGTTACCTGCACCTGCCCGTGGCAACCAATGTGGAGGGCCAGAAACTCAGTAAACAGAGTTATGCACCGGCCCTGGATACCCGCCAAACCATCAGTATGCTCTGGCAGGTCTTACACATTCTTGGTCAATCCCCTGGTGCTGCTCTCAAGCAGGCCAGCCTGGATGAATTGTGGCGATGGGCGATTGATAACTGGAAACTGTCCGCTGTGCCCGCAAAGCCCTCGTTAATTATCAACCCATAAGCAAACGATTGAATACTATGACTAGCAACAAGCACGTACTGGATACCCTTGAAGAAACCGGTGCCGGGGAGGCCTTCAGCGAGGAAATTTGTGATACCTTGGCCAATAGCCACTTTTTCAAGGACTTTGAATATGCTGAACTGTCCCGGCTTTCTGATTACCTGCGTGCTTACAGGGTCAAATCCGGTACCGTGCTCTATCGTGAAGGCAACAAAGACGCTTTTCTATCCTTCATTATTTCGGGAAAAATCAAGATACTTAAAACGGATGCAGAAAATGTCCATAAAGAAATTGCCATTGTCCGGCCTGGCGCAACGCTTGGCGAGATGTCAATCATCGATGACTTTCCCCACTCCGCTTCTGCCGTGGCTATCGAAGAGAGCACCATTATTGTGCTCACCAAGGCCAACCTGGAGCGGATTACTGAACAACAGCCCAAGCTGGGCAGCAAACTGTTATGGAAAATCGCCTGGCAACTGAGCGTGCGCCTCAGGCAAACCAGCGGGCAACTGGTCGATCACCTCAACTGAGATTTTAAGTCTTTGAATTGTATGGTAATATCCAGTGAAATTACCAGGTATTTAGTATGCAAACTGAACAGGCATCACAATCATTCCTTGAGGTTTATCGCGGTTCGTTTTCCAACATGCTGC
>JASFOS010000173.1:0-4474 GCA_050116415.1 Thioalkalispiraceae bacterium | reverse complement strand
GTCAGATATTCACCCAAGTGCTTCCCCCTTCTATTTGAGTAATAATTAGCGCTCTATGTACTGTGCTTTGCCTTTCACATCCACCCAGTCATCTGCGTCATCAAGCGGCTCCTTCGCTTCATTGATGCCTGGCCATAGCTTGGCCAGCTCGGCATTAATCTGGATATATTCATGCTGGTCTTCAGGAACCTCGTCAATGGGAAATATTGCTTCCGCAGGACATTCGGGAACACATAAAGTACAGTCAATACATGTTTCGGGGTCGATCACCAAAAAATTAGGACCTTCCCTGAAACAGTCGTCAACCGGGCATACTTCGACACAATCGGTATACTTGCATCTTACACAGGCATCTCCAACTACATAGGCCATGATATTTCTCCGTTACTTGTTATTACTATTAATTTGATCGATTGCCCACTGCGCGACTTTACGCACATCCGGATCGACGTCATCTTGAGCGGCTTCCAGGAAGGGAATTGCATCGCTTGAGCAAATTTCACCGAGTGCTGCTGCTGCTTCTTTACGCAAGTTACTGATGTTATAAGACAACGCCTGTCCCAGTACTGCGACTGCGCCTGGATCTTTCAGTTTTCCCAGGCTGCCTGCCGCTTTGACGCGAACCTGCCAGTAATCATCATTCATAGCATCAATAAGCGCATCAAGCGCGGAGGCCTGGCCTACCTTGCCAATAACGAATGCCGATTCTTCGCGAACTTGCCAGTTGTCATCCTTTAACCCCTGGATCAGAGTTTCAGCGGCTTTGTCACTTTTACTGAAAATAAGTGAGCCCATGGCAACACGCCTGACATTCTCATCCTGGTCTTTTTTTGCGGCATTCATCAGGGCGATCAACACATCGTCATTTTTCAGATACGCCAACACACCCACAGCTTCACGCCGAACACTGTCATCTGGATGTTCAAGACACTCAAGGGCGATGGCTTGAGATTCTGGTAACCTCAGCGCACGCAATGCACGCAAACACGATGCTTTGACAAAGGGATCGTCGCTACTAACTGACTCAATAAATACCTGGCCGCCGGGCTCATTCTTGTTTTCGGCCAGGGTTTCTGCAGCAGCTTTTTTCACTGCCTCATCCGCATCACTCAGCGCCTTAACCAGTGCGCGCGCAACTTCCTCACCGGTGAACTCATCCATTACCTGTGCCGCTTCAACCCTGACAGTCGCATCAGCGTCTGTAATTGCTTTAACCGCAAGCGGGATAGCATCTTCATCGTCAAATTCGCGAAGATCCATCACTGCAACACAGCGAATCTCAGCATCATCATCATTAAGACGCTCTATTACAGCATCAAGATCTGGTACATCATCAAACATTAAATTCATTTCTCGTCTCCTCGTTATCTGAGCAAATAAGGAATTTCTACCTTGACAGCGTCTTTAGGACAGTCTGTTTCACAGGGCAGACAATACCAACATTCATCGTATTTCATGTATGCGGTACTTTTGTCATCGGCAATGACCAGCACATCCAGCGGACAGACATCAACACAAACCGTGCAGCCCTTGTCAGCGATACAGGCATCCGGATCGATAGTTACAGGAACCTGGTGAAATTTATTAGCTAATGGCATGACTTTCTCCTTTATGCTTGCGCTGTGTTTTTAGCAATTCTTAACTTGTTGTATGCAGATTTTTCATCATCATCGAGATTGATGATATAAGGTTCAATTTCACGTTTTTTACACGCGGGCAACCCATCAGCACCTTTGAATGTCTGAACATGACAATGCCATTCATCATTGTTTGTATCAGGATAATCGACCCTGTAATGATAAAGTCCCCAGCGGCTTTCTGTTCTATACATCGAAGACACCGCCGCCATCTCGGCACAATCCAGGATGAAATGTACTTCCATGGCTCGCATCAACTCATGCGGATCAGATGCCTTGAGTCTTTTCAGGTCCTCGCGTATTTCGGCAAAACGCTCCATACCGATCTGCATTTTCCTGGTGACTTTGGGTGGCTGCAGATAATCATTCACCAGGCGTCGGAGTTTGTACTCTAATTGTTCAGGGGCAATACCATCTTCTACCATGGTAGGCGCCAGCACACGGTGTTTTTCGGCCAGGATATCGGATTGATCAATCTCCGCGTGCTCATGGTTTGAACAATACTCGGCAGCATCTTCACCGGCTATCGCACCATAAACAAATGCACCCAGCATGTAGTTATGTGGCACTGAGCCACAATCACCGGCCGCATATAAACCCGGCACAGTGGTTCGTGCATGCTCATCAGTCCAGATTCCTGAAGCACTATGACCACTACAGAAGCCGATTTCCGAAATATGCATTTCAACCATTTTCTCGCGGTAATTCGTTCCGCGGCGTTCATGAAAACGTCCGCGACTCGGACGTTCGTTTGAATGCAGTATTTCCTCTATTTCTTCGATGGTTTCGTCTGCGAGGTGGTCAATCTTCAGGAAGACCGGCCCTTTACCACCTTCCAGTTCCTTGTAGAACTCCAGCATCATTTGCCCACTCCAGTAATCACACTCAATAAATCGATTACCTTCAGCGTTGGCAGTGTAGCCACCCATCGGCCCTGTCACATAAGCACAGGCCGGGCCGTTATAGTCCTTGATTAGAGGGTTGATCTGGTAACATTCCAGGCCACTTAATTCCGCGCCAACATGATAAGCCATGCTGTAGCCATCGCCAGCATTTGTCGGGTTTTCGTAAGTGCCGAACAAGTAACCCGATGAAGGCAACCCTAAACGGCCTGCTGCCCCGGTACACAGAATGATCGTCTTCGCCTTGATAACCGCGGTTTCAGAAGTTCTTGGGTTCAACAAGTGTGCACCGGCAATTCTTCCATCTTTACCTTTAAACAAGCGTGTCGCCATAAAACGATTGATTACCTGGACACGTTTTTTCCGTAACTGGCGGTAAAGTATTTTTTTCATGTGGTGCCCTTCTGGCATAGGCAAAACATAAGTCCCCATGTGATGTACTTTTTTTACGTTATAATCACCTGTTTCATCTTTTTCGAACTTGACCCCCCATTCATCCAGCTTGTTGATCATGTCGAAACTACGTTCTGCGTAAGACATTATGGTTTTCTGGTTGACAATCCCGTCATTAGCGACCGTGATTTCTTTAACGTATTGTTCAGGTGTTGCATGCCCAGGAATGACTGCATTGTTGAGGCCATCCATCCCCATACTTATACAACCACTTCTTTTAACATTGGCCTTTTCCAGGACAGCGACTTTTAGTTTTGGGTTTTTTTCTTTCGCCCTGACTGCTGCCATTGGTCCTGCGGTACCGCCGCCAATTACAAGAATGTCGACTTCCATTATTTCTTCGGTTGTATTTTCATCATTCATAATGTTTCACCTGACTTTTGTTGACTAAGTTAATTTCGTTCGACACGTACCTGGTATTGGAACGCATCGCCCCTGTATGATAAGTATTCAAAATCGATCGGCTTTCCTTCTTCAGAGAAAACCAATCGTTGAATTCGTAAAATTGCCGATCCGTTTTCGACATTGAGATGTTGTGCAAGCGTTTCACCCGCCGTGATTGCTTCGATTTTTAAATCCGCATGACCCAGTGGAATCCCAATATCGTTTTCCAGCATGGGAAAAACATCCTGGGTAAGGTCACGTCCAAGCAATTCCTTACCAATTTCAACCGGTAAGAAACTGTTATCGAGGGAAATTGGCTCACGATTCAGGTAACGAATGCGGGTTAATTCAATCACGTTACTATTGCGATTAAGGTTTAGAGCATCTGCCACATCACCACTTGCCCGCACCTCCTGGACGCCGACAACCCGGGTCGAAGTTTCATATCCTTGCGGATTCATCGCCTCGCCAAACCCCTTGAGGTTTTGAATATCTTGAACGGCTTTAGGCCTCGAGACGAAGGTTCCTTTACCCTGGACACTGAAAACCAGGCCCTCGGAATGCAAATCGCGCAGGGCCTGTCTAACGGTAATACGGCTGACACCAAATACTTTCATCATTTCACTTTCCGACGGCAAGCGTTCATGCACGGCATATTCACCATCAAGAATGCGCTGTTTTATGATGTCCTTGATTTGCGCGTAGAGCGGTTGTGCTGATTCATTTCTGACTGTTTTCATACATTGTCTCCTCATGCATAATTCAACTTATAATGCCTTGTTATAACATGTTATGTTATGCATAAGTAATATTCATCCCGGTTGCCCTGTTTTTTTTACCCTATTGACCTTGATGTTGCCGGCTGTCAGGCCACGCTAACTCTTTGTTACTTAATGGTTTATTAAGTCTGCTACCCGTCTCTGGCTGGGCGTCGATATGGAAATTTTCAAGAAAACGCGCCATTAATAACAGCTCCTCGCTACGCATATGCCCGGTGATTGTGTTCATCTGGCCGCCGGGATCATTGCGGCGCCTACCGGTTTTGAAGGAAACAAGTTGTTCGTAAAGGTATTCCTGGTGCTGGCCAGCAAGGCTGGG
>JASFOS010000172.1:0-4499 GCA_050116415.1 Thioalkalispiraceae bacterium | reverse complement strand
CCTGAGCGGTGAACGTGAGATTCGTGAGACCGCCGAGGCATTACGTAAACATCATCCGCCCCATACCGAGATCCTGCCACTGTATGCACGGCTTGGTGCCGCGGAGCAAAACAGGATATTTGCCGCGCATGGCCAACGGCGTATCGTGCTGGCGACCAACGTGGCCGAAACCTCGTTAACCGTGCCCGGTATTCGTTACGTGATCGATACCGGTTATGCACGTATCAGCCGTTATAGTTTTCGCAGCAAGGTACAACGCCTGCCGATTGAAAAGATCTCACAGGCCAGCGCCAACCAGCGCAAGGGCCGCTGTGGCCGTGTCGCTGAAGGCATCTGTATTCGCCTCTACAGTGAAGACGATTTTAATCACCGTGCTGAGTTTACTGACGCCGAGATTCTGCGCACCAACCTGGCCAGCGTGATTCTGCAAATGGAGTCACTGCGCCTGGGACACGTGGAAGATTTTCCCTTTGTTGACATGCCGGATAAACGTTTGCTGAAAGATGGTTACCGCCTGCTGGATGAACTACAGGCCACCCGGCAGCGTAGCGTCACCGCGCTGGGCAGGAAATTGGCACGTTTACCGGTTGATCCACGACTCGGGCACATGCTGCTTGCTGCCAGTGATTACCATGCACTTGATGAAGTATTGATCATCGCCAGTGCCCTGAGTATCCAGGATCCGCGTGAACGTCCGGTAGAGAAACAGCAAAAAGCCGATGAAGCGCATAGCCTGTACCAGGATGAAGACTCCGACTTTTTAGCTTACGTTAATCTGTGGCGCTTCTACCAGGATAAACGCCACCACCTTTCGCGTAACAAGCTACGCAAGCTCTGTCAGCAGCGCTTCCTGTCCTACCGCCGCATGGAAGAGTGGCGTGATATTCACTCGCAATTATTAACTCATTGCAAGGAAATGAAGCTTGCTGTTAACAGCGAACCGGCCAGCTATGCCAATATTCATATGGCCTTGCTCAGTGGTTTATTAAGCCAGGTCGGCATGAAAACCGATGAAGGTGATTACGAAGGTGTACGCAATAGCCGGTTCCATATTTTCCCCGGCTCGGGTTTATTCAAGAAAAAACCCAAGTGGCTAATGTGTGGTGCACTCATTGAAACCAGCCGCTTGTATGCTCACCACGTGGCCAAAATCCAGGTAGAATGGATTGAAAGCCTCGCCAGTCACCTGTTGAAATATCATTATGATCAACCACACTGGTCGAAAAAAACTGCGCAGGTATCTGCCTGGCGCAAGGCTACCCTGTACGGCCTGGTCATCAACCCGAAACAGCGGGTTAATTACGGCCCGATTGACCCTGAAGCCTCACGAGCAGTATTTATTCGCCATGCGCTGGTGTTGGGTGAATACCAGAGCCATGCTCCCTTCTTTGCCCATAACCTGTCATTGATAGAAGATGTTGAACAACTCGAGCATAAATCTCGCCGCCTTGATGTGATGGTTGATGAACAGGTGTTATTCGATTTTTATGACCAGCGCATCCCAACAGGCATCTACAATGGCCACGCCTTCGAAAAATGGCGTAAACAGGCCGAGAAAACTGATCCACAGTTATTATTCCTGAGCCGTGATGCAGTAATGCAACACGAGGCGGAGCACGTCACCGAGGCACAGTACCCGGATCAGCTGATGATCAATGGTATCGAGCTGGCCCTGCATTATCATTTTGAACCTGGCCATGAACTGGATGGTGTCACCGTTGACGTTCCTCTACCGCTATTAAGCCACCTGGACAGCAGCCAGTTCGAATGGCTGGTACCCGGCCTGCTGGAAGACAAGATAACCGCGCTGATACGTGCCTTGCCCAAATCGCTGCGCAAACATTTCGTTCCGGCACCGGACTTTGCCCGTAAAGCAATACAAAAACTTGAAGTGGGCCGTGGTGAACTTATCACCGCATTAAGCCAGCAACTTGCCAGCTTAGCCAATAGCGGGCTGTCTTCCGCGCAACTGGCAACAGAACTGGCCAGTGTCGAGCTGGATACGCATTTCAAAATGAATTTTCGCCTGCTCGATGAACAGCAGCATCAACTGGCGATGAGCCGTGACTTACCTGCCTTGCAGGACAAGTATCAACAGAAAGTACAACGCCAGTTCAGTGACAGGGCACGCTGGGAGATTGAAAAAGACGGGATAAGTGGCTGGGATTTTGGCGACCTGCCAGAAGTGGTGTCCAGCAGCATGAACGGTCTTGAAATCAGTGGTTATCCGGCACTGGTCGACCAAGGGGACAGTGTCGCTATCCGGGTTTATGCCTCCGAGGCGCAAGCCAGGCATGAACACCCTTATGGCATCAAACGCCTGATCAGGTTGCAGCTGGCCCGGCAAGTCAAATACCTCAAGAAGAACCTTCCGGGGATTGAACAGCTCTGTTTGCACTATTCGACGATAGGCTCATGCAGTGAACTGAAGGATGACCTGGTTAACGCGGTACTGGAACAAACATTTTTATCACAAAACACCAATATCAGGACACAAGCAGACTTCCAGCAGGTAATCGAGTTGGGTCGTGGAGAAATGATCAATAATGCCAATACTATCTGCGATCAGCTACTCGAAACCATGAAAACCTACACCATGGTGCAACAAAAACTGGCAGGCAGGCTTCCTGCCAACTGGCTCGAGAGTATCAATGATATCAATGAGCAACTGGAGCACCTGTTATACGAAGGTTTTATCAGTGACACACCGATTCAATGGTTGCATCACTACCCTCGCTATTTACAGGGTATTGCCAGGCGCCTGGAAAAACTCGGTAACAATCTTGAACGTGATCGCCAAAACATGTCCCTGTTACAGCCCTTATGGCAACATTATGTCGATCACCAGGAACACTATTACGAAAGTCAGGCATTACAAACCTACCGCTGGTTGCTGGAAGAATTACGCATCTCGCTGTTTGCCCAGGAACTAAAAACAATACAATCTGTGTCAGTTAAAAAGCTGGAAAAACACTGGCAAGATATCAGTAAATCAATCTAGCGATTTCCCAGAGAATATTCTTTTCATCTGCTTTATTCCCTGCTACTTTTAGGCTATAAAAAAGTGACCATCGTCATAACAACAAGGACAAATACTATGCGCAAACTTGTGACTCTTCTTATCTTCAGCCTGGTTAGCATCTCGGCGAATGCGGCCATTCAAACCGAGGAAGTCAAATACCAGGTTAATGGCAAGGAATTCACCGGCTACATGGCCTACGACTCGTCAATCAAGGGTAAACGACCCGGTATCCTGGTGATGCACGAATGGTGGGGACATGATGACTATGTACGCGAGCGTGCCAAGATGTTCGCCAAGCTGGGCTACACCGCCTTTGCCCTGGACATGTATGGTAGTGGCGTGTTGGCCGATCACCCGGACAATGCCAAGGCCTTCATGAATGCCATCTTTTCAGATATGGACAATACCAGGAAACGTTTTAATAAAGCACTTGAAATCCTCAGGCAACATAAAACCGTGAACCCGGATAAAGTCGCTTCCATCGGCTATTGCATGGGTGGTGGCCTGGGCCTGGCGATGGCCCGTGCCGGCGCAGATCTTGATGGTGTCATCGTAGTACATGGTAGCCTGGGCACCCAAACACCTGCCAAACCCGGTGATATCAAGGCCAGGATACTGGTGTTGACCGGTGCTGAAGATCCCTTCGTGCCGCCCGAACAGGTCGCTGCATTCAAAAAAGAAATGGAGGCCGCCAAGGTTGATTACAAGCTTATCAGCTACAAGGGCGCCAAGCACAGTTTCAGCGTCGAGGGTGCCGATGCAAAAGGCAAGAAGTTCAACATGCCGCTGGCATACAACAAGAAGGCAGACAAGGATTCCTGGAAACAGATCAAAAAATTCCTGAAGAAAACCTTCTAGGTCCCGCCGTCATTGCAAGGGGCTACGGGTATAGATCACGTTTTTCAGTAATGATACAACGCTCCTGAATAAGCCGGTCATCCTGTTCCGTTCTCTTGCAATGACATTTTTTATTTTTTAGTCTTGAACTTTCTGCTTTGCCGCCCAGGCAAAATGTTTTGTCAGTGATGCGTCGTGTTGTAATGCCTCAAGCGTATTGAAATACCTGGCCAACGTCATTTCATCGTAAATATCATGGATACCACTATGGCAGTTACGGCAAATATTAATACCTTCGTTTAACTGCTCTCTTGAATAATTTTTCCTGTAGAAATTACGTCGGTGTAATTTTTTGGGGACCAGGTGATGAAACGTCAGCTTAACTTTACGCAGGCACAAGGGACAGGTCCCTGTCTTTTTACGTTGCAACATCAGTGACGAGAGCTGCCAGCAAGCCAAGTCATAACCGGTTGCAGAGTTGAAGTACAGAGGTTTATAACTTTACATTTCATCCCTTGGTAAAGAATCATAGAGTATCACCCCGTATAAATATAGCTCACCTGGTTTAATTACATCAGGAAATTTTTCATTTCCTGAAAACCAAGGTTTGTAAATATTTATTGCCAATTCACTACAATAA
>JASFOS010000171.1:0-4509 GCA_050116415.1 Thioalkalispiraceae bacterium | reverse complement strand
CGCTGATATGCCGGGCAATGATATGCATTGCCAGGTCATGCCAGGAGGTGGTGCCGCCGGCGGTGACGATCCGCCCATCGGCATCGGCAAACACCAGGTTGGGTGCCGGGTTAAACTTCACGTTGGGATACTGCTTATGAAACAGCTCCTGGTAGCCCCAGTGCGAGGTGGCCGGGCAACCGTCCAACAAGCCCGACTCGGCCAGCATGATGGATCCCGAGCAGGCCGAATAAAGATAAGCCCCCTGCTGGTACTGGCGGCGCAACCAGTCCATCAATGAAGGATAGCAGCCCTCGATGGTTTCATCCGGACCCAGCCACAGCTCGGGGAGGATGATGATGCGGGCAGCCGGATTTTCATCGATGGCACAGTCGGGCATCACCGGCACCCGGTTTCCACAACTGAATACCTGCTTGTCGGTGGAAACGATGCGCACCCGGAACAGCTGGTGGGCCGCATCGGCTCGCACCAGGGACTGCCAGATATTACCCGCTGCCAGCAGCACGTCCCACATGCCGTAGAGTGCCGAGCCGGCCGTCTCCGGTACCGCCACGATCAGTACCTCGATCAGGCTATTTTTGTCATTACTGGTGTTTTCTTCCATGATTTTTTCCTGTTTAGTGGCACGAATACCCTCTTTTTGACTTTATTTCACCTTATGCCCCGGCCTGTCAAGCCCTATGCTTATCACCGTGCCAGGCTATCTGTTTTACAGCCGGCCCATGAACCCTTAACAACCAGAGGACTTCACCATGACAACACCAGAGACAACCACCCGTAATGGCCTTAACCTGGAGCAAATGGGCCAGACCGTTGAGGCTATCCAGCAAACCCCGGCCATCGCGCAATTCGAGTTTCGCGCCCGTAACCAGTGGATCAACGGCGGTGAAAACCGCTCCAGCATCAAGGGCTTCTACGGGGCCTGCGCGGAAGACCAGTCACGCCAGCAGGCGTTTGAATTTACCAACGGAGAACCGCCGGTACTGTTGGGCAACAACGAAGGCGCCAACCCGGTGGAATTCTTACTGCATGCCCTGGCCGGTTGCGTCACCACCACCACGGTACTGCATGCCACGGCCCGTGGCATCCGCATTCACAAGCTGGCCACCGAGTTAAAAGGCAACATTGATGTGCAGGGGCTGCTGGCCATGGATGATTCGGTGCCGGTGGGTTACGAATCGATCCAGATCAACATGCAAATCGAAGCTGACTGCAGTGACGAGGAAATCGAGGACTTGATCCACTTCGCCAGGGATCATTCGCCGGTCTGTAACACTGTATGCAACCCCGTGCCGGTGACGCTGCAACGCGTGAAGAGCGTGCAAGCCGCGGCCTGATGATGCGATGGCAACTCATGGATGCCTGCCCGGGTATTCAGGCATCCATGATTAATCAAAACACATGAACCAAAACACGAGGTAAAAGATCATGAACCCGTTTACCCAACATCCCCGGCAACAGGGCGTGAGCTATAGCCAGCACTTTGTTTTTGCCATGGGTATCGCCGCACGCTTGTTTCGCAGCGTGGTGGCCTTTAGCGCGCATGCGATCTTCCCGTTTATCGATATCCAGGCAAACCTGGACCTGGAAGCCACCGCCGCGTTTATCCAGCAACGCAACCACTGGATAGAAACACAGAAACAGCACGGCGAAACAGAAAGCGATGATTTCACCTGGGCAAACGAACTAACAAAAGGATAAATGCCGTACCAACTGATTAAAAATAATAGCGTAACCGCAGCTCAAGCTTACGCGCATTACGCTTCTCACCAAACTCGCTGTACTCATCGCCCTGTAACCAGGCGGCTTTGACACGCAACTCCAGGTCGTCGAAACCGGTATAGCTGACTTCCGGTGACAGCGAGTAACTGTGATCATCAAGGTTGGCAATGAGCGACACCGCCGTGGTCACGTATAACCAGTCAAACGGTTCCTTGTTACTGGCGCGCAGGTATAGATAATCCTGGCCCGGGTTACGCTTTAAATAAGTTTGTTGTGACAGGCTGGCCAGCTTGCCCAGTAACACGGTATTGTTCGTGGCATCGGCAAGCTCGACCGCGGTGAAAAAATCACGCAACTCAGCTTCGCTATACCCGGCCTGGTTATGATAATACTCGATGATGTAAGTGGTTTCGTTTTCCGTCAGATAACGCACTCCCAGTAACCATTGCTGCGCCACATCTTGTTCCACCCTAACATTACCTGCCGCGTCAACCACGGCCCGGCTCACCTCGCTCAGGTAGGCCCACTCGCCATGAATTTCAAAGTTACTGGTGATGTTGCGGGAAAAATCCAGCCCGTAACGACGGCTACGACTGCCTTCGCTGAGATAAACCAGGTCAATATCCGTGTCCTTGTACAGCAGGTAGAGCTTGGCCGCCAGGTTATCATGACGCGCGGGACCATAATCATCATTGAGATCGTCACGTACCGGCAGGTAAACCGGGGTAAAGGCCAGGGTTTGTAAATCGCCCGGATAACTTTTGATCATATCCAGGACTGCCATGGTATAACCTTCGCGTGACAGGTCAGGCTCGTCCGGGTTCTTGGGCCGTTCGGCAAATGCCACCGGGTTCCAGGCATAGCCCTTGCCCCAGCGCAGCGCTTTTTTCCCCAGTTCGAAGGTGAAACCCGGGTCCGGTTTATAAGCCAGGAGCGCTTCATAAACCTGGGTATCTTCCTCACGACTGGCGAGGCTGTCATCCTCGGCAGTGGCATGCAGGTTAACATTGGCCTGCCAGTTCTGTTGCTGGTACTGGCCGGTCAGCTCCAGCGTGGCCAGCTGGTGATTCAGCACGTTGCGCTCCGCCAGTGTCGGCTCGGCAAGTTGTAGCACGGCGCTGTCCTCATTGAACCACTGCCGATCGGCGAGTAACTCCAGGTAGCCACCCAGCTGATAAGGTTTCTTTTCATAAGATGAGAGATCAAAACTGAACTCTTCTGCCGCAAGCAAAGGCCACGCGATACTCGCGGCAATTGCCAGCGTGAAGAACCTGACTGCGTTCATGGTTAACGCAGGCTTTCAACGCGCGGCAGATAGTTTAAGGTGAACACCTCGTCGGGGAAGTCGCGTTTCTGGATTTTTGAAAACAGCATCACCGACTTGTAGTTCTTGTATAACGGGCTGTCGGTTTCCAGCATCGCCGGGCGCACGATGCCGTTACCGAAATCGGTAATTTTCGAGTAATGCAGGGTTTTGATCAAAAGACCACTGGCGGCATAGGCTTCGATCCTGGTAGGCACCAGGTTTTTATTGTCCACCCACATCTTGAGACGATCATAGGCCACGCTGTTGTTTTTTGCTTTCAGCTCGAGAAGGGAATGATCCTTTTCCTTGCTGTAGGACTGCACGTCGTACTCGGTACTGTAATCCAGGCGCAGGATATCCGAGTTATTGAATACCCCGCCGATCACCGACTGCAAACTGGTGATGCGTAACGGCTTGCCAACATTGGGGATATACAGCCACATGTTTTCACCCAGGCGTAAACTGCTGCGTCCTTTTTCACTGGGCGGGTCGAGGAACAACGCCACCATTTTTTCCTGGCCCTTTTTAATCGTGTACAGCACGAATTCCTTGCGACTGCCATCCGGCTCGATGTTAATCAGCTTACGGTACATCTCGTAGGTTTCCGGTTGCAGGTTACGATCTACCTTGAGCAAAATCTCCTGGCCGGTCTCTGCCACGGCCGGTGAAGCCACCAGCAGCGTTAAACCCAGGGTTAAAATGTGGCGTAGTGTTTTGGTCATGTTGTTGTCCTGTTAAAAGCGTGATTAAAAATGCCGTAATGCACTGATGGGATCCATGCGCGATGCTTTCCAGGCTGGTTGCAAACTGGCCAGCACCGACACCAGGATCACCACGCTGCAGATCACGATAATCTCCGCGGGATTAATGGTTGGCTGCAACAGCAGGTCTTCCTGTCGTCCAAACGAGAAACTGATGGTCATGGCATTCATGATGTAAATTGCGGCCAGGCTGATCAGGGTACCAATGATGGCCCCCAGTACACCCAGTAACAGGCCTTCTGCCACGAACAGTGACAGGATGCGCGAGGGGATGGTACCAATCGCCGCGATGGTACCGATTTCGCGGATGCGTTCGTACACCGCCATCAACATCACGTTCATGATACTGATCAGCACGATTGACACCAGCATCACCTTGATAAAGATATCCAGCATGTCGATCATCTGGGCAATGTTGGAAAACGGCGAGAGTTTTTCCCACTTATGCACATCAAATGCCGGTTTATCCTGCTGGTTGATAAACTGGCTGAAGTGCTCGTGCATGGCTTTGAAAGTTTTATCCAGTTGCTTGGCATCCTTGAGACGAATGGCAATTTCACTGATTTCCGCGTCACTCATGCGTAACAGGCTGCGCGCATCGTTGATATGCATATAACCATCACGCCCACCCGGACCGGAGATGCCTTCCAGTACCCCCTTGACCACGAAGGTACTGCCATTGACCGAACCATCACGGTTGGTCGCCACCAGTACGATGGT
>JASFOS010000170.1:0-4516 GCA_050116415.1 Thioalkalispiraceae bacterium | reverse complement strand
CCAACGATGAAAAACGTCAGCGTGATCAGCATGTCGGTCTGGCCCCAGCCCACCGTGTACAGGGTACCGGAACCACAGCCGCCGCCCAGTTGCATGCCCATGCCGAACAGGAACGCGCCCACCAGTACCGAAACACTGAACGGGCCGAAGGCCCCGCTGGCCTGGATGTCGGGAAACACCTGCCCCAGCACCGGGAAAAATAACAGGCAGGAAAGTGCAAACAACAGGATCTGCGCACGTACCGCCTGGCTACGGCGTTTAACGATCATCACGCGCCAACCGCCACTGAAACCAAACAGGGCATGCATCAGGCTGATGCCCAGACCCACGCCGATTAAAAACAACAAGGCTTGCTTGAGATCAAAGGCATGTTGCAGAAACAGGCTGAGAAAAAGAATCGCCACGAGGCTAAAGCTAACCACGGGCAAATCAGTAGCTTGTGTTTTATTCGGCATGAGACACCTTGTTGTTTATATTTTCAGGCCGTGGCTTAACATCCTCGCCCTTGAGCATCGCGAAAAAACGTTGCCTGGTTTCCACGTTGTTATTTCTAAAGGTTACAAACCGCGCATGCTGCTGGCCTTGATCCATATCAAACTCGATGCCCCATAACGGCTTGTTACTATCCGGTACCATGGCATACCGTACATCACCGATCACGTTCACTTTATCCGGATGCCAGGCCAGGAAGTTATCTGAAAAATAGTTAAAGCGCAGCACGTCCTCGTAGAGCACGGTACCGGGGGTAAAGGTTTGTTCAAGCTCATGCTTGTTCAAATGCGCGATGGCTTTTCCCGGGTAATGCTTGATCTCGGCAAAGCCGGTACGTACCGCATCTATATAAATCCTGCCCTGGTCAATATAGCTTGAGCGCCATAAGATGATGTTACCCAGTGACGGCCTGACCACCAGCCTTTGTGGCGTATGGCCACGCTCACTGGCCAGTTGCTCTACATAGTGCTCGGCACGGTGTAACTGCCAGGCACCGGCCACCAGGTACAGGCCACAAAACAATAGCCCGACCCTGGCGATACGATTGTTTCTCAACATTAAACCGGCGACAACGGATACCAACAGGAACAGGCTAAAAACAGGATCAACGATCGAGACCAGGTGCCAGGCCACGCGTTCGTTGGAAAACGGCCAGTACAGGTAAGTACCGTAACTGGTAAAGGCATCCAGGGTACCGCTTAGCAGGTAACCGAGCAGGCAATAGAAATATATACGGCCAAACGGCAGGCGTTTTTTCAGGAACGGCCACAATAACAACGCCGCGATCAATGCCCCCGCCGGGATGAAGAGCAAAGAATGGGTAAAGTGGCGGTGATACTCGATGGTATACAGGGTATCCCTGGCCGAATAGATAAACACGTCGGCATCGGCCAGCAAGCCACTAAGAAAACCAATCAGCGTTGCCAGTTTTGTTTCGGATTTTCGGGCGCCGCTCTGTGCGACCGCGGCACCCAGTAAACCTTGCGTAACTACATCCATGCTTCGATTCTAACGGTATTGGAAAAAGAATAATACGCGTTATTTTTGGGCATGATGTTTTTTAAGACTCCTCTGGATGACCCGCGAGACAGCAACGAAGCCGAAGGTCGCGGTGATCACGGTGATCGCGCCATAGCCCAAACGGCAATCCAGTGACACGCCGTGGATACCCGGCTTTTGATGACTCACCGTGCCATCGGCCCTGGGATAAACCGGTTGCTGGCTGGAGAACACGCATTCCACGCCGAAATTACGCTTACTGTTCCTTGTATAGTTGTAGCTTTCCCTGAGTTTCGCGCGCACCTTGGCCGCCAGCGGATCGTTATAGGTTTTACTCAGGTCGGCGATCTTGATCATGGTGGGATCACTCAGGCCACCGGCTCCCCCGGTGGTGACCACCGGGATCTTGTTGCGCTTGCAATGGTAGATGATCGCCGCCTTGAACTTGATGCTGTCGATGGCATCGATCACGTAGTCATAACCACGGTCCAGGTAAGCGGCCAGGTTAGCCATGTTAATGAAGTCATCGATGATGTTGACCTGGCATTGCGGGTTAATCTGCTCGATGCGTTGTGCCATCACCGTGGTCTTTTTTTCACCGACAGTACTGTCCAGGGTATGCAGTTGCCGATTGGTATTGGAGAGCGCCACCACGTCATAATCGATCATGGTGATCTGGCCGATGCCGGAACGCGCCAGCGCTTCCACCGCCCACGAACCCACGCCGCCGATACCGATCACGCAAACATGCAGCTTGCCCAGCAATTCATAATCGTGATCACCGTACAAGCGCTGGATACCGGCAAAACGTGTCGCGTAACTTTCGTCAGTCATGTTGTTTTTTTAATCCAGGTTGAATACTTCACAGCTGTTGGCGGTCGTCTGCGCGGCGATGGTCTCGATATCTTGCTCGCGCAAGTTAGCCAGTGCATGCAGGGACTCTATTATATACTCCGGGCTGTTACGCTCGCCGCGGTGCTGCGCCACCACCATGTCCGGCGCATCGGTCTCCAGCACGATGCCCTCCAGTGGAACCTGTTGCGCAAGGCGATGAATCCTGTGCGAGCCCGCGTAGGTCAGGGTCCCCCCGAAGCCCAGCTTGAAGCCCAGCGCCAGGTACTGCTCGGCCTGTTGCAGGCTACCGTTAAAGGCATGCGCCACGCCGCCTTTCAACCTGAACTTTCTGAGCAATTTTAAAACTTCATCGTGCGCCTTGCGCACATGCAGGATCACCGGCAAGCCTGAATTTTCGGCAATAGCCAGCTGCGCCTCGAACAACGCTTTCTGGCGCGGCCTGTCCGCATCATCAATATAAAAATCCAGCCCGATTTCCCCCACCGCCACCACCTCGGTGGTGGCCAGGCGCGCTTCCAGTTGCGCGATATGCTCGTCGCGGTGCCGGTCAATAAAAACCGGGTGCAGGCCCAGCGCCGGAAACAGGCCCTGTTCCTGCTGGCACAAGCTCAGCAACCTGTCCCAGCCAGCCGCCTCGATGGCCGGCACCACCAGGCGCGTGATACCCGCGGCGCGACAGCGTGCCAGTACTTCGCTGCGATCCGCATCAAACTCGGCAACGTCGATATGGCAATGGCTATCAATCAGTTCCATGTTGCGATTATAAACAAATTAGCCTGTTTCGCTGAAAACATTTGGCAATGGTATACTTTATATATAAATAACCATCATCAACACCGAGCCATGGGCAGATACCGCGCACCGCAACCACCCAAGACCCCGTATATCACCGCACAGGGTTACGAAGCCTTGCAGGCTGAGCAGAAACAGCTGTGGGTCAGGCGCGCCGATGTCACCAGGCATCTCAAGGCCGCCGCCGCCGAAGGCGATCGCTCGGAAAACGCCGAGTACATTTACCGCAAGAAAGAACTGCGCGAAATCGACCGGCGCATCCGTTACCTGCAAAAGCGCCTGCCCGAGTTAAAGGTGGTCAACACCGTTCCCGACAACCCGCAACAGGTTTTCTTCGGTGCCTGGGTGTCACTGGAAAACGAACAGGGTGACGCATTCGAATACCGCATCGTCGGCCCCGATGAAATCGACAGCAGCCAGGGCTTTATCAGCATCGATTCTCCCATGGCCAGGGCGTTACTGAAAAAACACCTGAACGACGAGGTTGACGTGCAAACCCCCAACGGCCCTGTGCACTACGAGATTGTCGAGGTAAGATACGCGGACAATGACTGATCAAGACCTCGCATACCCGCAAGCCGGTCGCTATCACTGGCGCTACATCTTCGGCATCATCCTGCAGCACAAGCGCGAACTGTTTTTTGCCAATATCATTGCCATCTTCGCGGCACTGAGCATGGTACCGATTCCGTTGCTGATGCCGTTACTGGTGGACGAAGTGCTGCTGCACAAACCGGGCAACCTGGTCAGCTTCACCCAGAGCCTGTTTCCACAAAGCTGGCACGGCCCGGTTCTTTATATACTATTTATATTACTTTGCACCGTCAGCCTGCGCATCTCCTCGCTGTTATTGACCGTGTGGCAAACCCGCCAGTTCACCACCATCGCCAAGGACGTGGTGTACCGCATCCGCCACGCGCTGTTAATGCGCCTGCAGCGGATCTCCATGGCCGAGTATGAAAGCCTCGGCAGCGGCGCGGTCGCCTCGCGCTTTGTCACTGATCTCAACGCCATCGATACCTTCATCGGCGAATCGATCAGCAAAACCATCGTCTCGGCACTCAGCCTGGTCGGCATCACCATCATCCTGTTACTGATCCACTGGAAACTGGCGCTGTTCATCCTGTTCATGAACCCGCTGGTGATCTATTTCACCGTGATCCTCGGCAAGCGCGTCAAGGTGTTAAAGAAACGCGAAAACAGCGCGTTCGAAATTTTCCAGCAGGCGCTGGTGGAAACCCTGGATGGCATCCAGCAGGTGCGCGCCGCCAACCGCGAAGGCTTTTACCTGGCGCGCGTCATCGAGCGCGCGCGTGGTATCAAGACCCATTCTACCGCTTTTTCCTGGAAGTCGGACGCTGCCAACCGTTTCTCCATG
>JASFOS010000169.1:0-4542 GCA_050116415.1 Thioalkalispiraceae bacterium | reverse complement strand
TACCAACGAATGTGTCTCGACCACGGTGCGTGATGCCTGTGACCGAGGTTTCTATACCACGCTGATCAATGATGCGTGCGCGACGGTAACACCCAAGCTTCATAACGCCACCATTGAAACCGTACGCGATCGCTATGCGCGTGTCATGACCACCGAAGATGCGCTCAAGGAAATCAAAAGGGTAGTCTGAACATGAATAATGTGAACTCGGCGATACTTGATAGTACTACCGGCTGGATTATCCTGGCCGGTTTCAGCGTGGTCTGGATATGGCTGGGCTGGTTCTGGGGACGTAAAGCCAAACAACTGGATGACTACATGCTGGCCGGGCGTAACGTGGGAATGGCACTGGGTGTGGCCACGGCGATGGCCACTTGGGTAACCAGTAATACCACCATGGCCGCACCACAACTGGCATTGCAACTCGGTATCTGGGGCATGCTGGGTTATTCACTGGGCTCGGTGGGACTGATGCTGTTTGCCCCGCTGGCAAAAAGGATACGCGCACTGATGCCATCCGGTTACACCAGTGGTGACTTTATTCGGCTTCGCTATGGCGTGTTTGCCTGGCGGGTGTTTTTACTCATCTCGCTATTCTATGGTATCGGCTGGTTAATCAGCCTGGGCATGGCCGGTGGCGTATTGATACATGCTCTCACCGGGATTGATTATCGTCTTGGTATGAGTGTCATCCTGGGGATATGTGTTGCCTATACCCTGCTGGGTGGCCTGCGAGCGGTCATTGGTACCGACTTTATCCAGACCCTGGTGATCCTGCTCGGCATCGCCGTGCTCGCCTGGCTGGTGATAGACCGGGTTGGTTTTGAACCCATGCATCAGGCTGTTTTACAGGAACGCCCCGAGCTCCTTAATTTATTGATGCCGGCCGCCATCATGTTTCTATTTAATAACCTGTTGTTCGGGGTTGGCGAGATATTTCATTCCAACGTGTGGTGGAGCCGGGCGTTTGCCTTTCGTGAGGGCGTTGGCTTCAGGGCATACCTGCTGGCGGGGATCTTCTGGATGCCAATTCCTGTTGTGGCCGGCTTCGTTGCGCTGGCAACACCGGCACTGGGTTTGAATATTCCCGCTGCCGACATGGTCGGCCCGATGGTGGCCGCCAAGTTACTGGGTTACGGCGGTGCCGTGCTGGTCTTTATCGTGGTGTTTTCGGCGCTGGCGTCCAGCCTGGATTCATTGCTGGCCGCTACCGGCGACCTGGTGCTGCAGGATATTTATCGCGGTCACCTGCGTCCTGGTGCAAGCAGAGAAGAACTGAGAAAGGCGGCACGCTGGGTGGTGTTGCTGCTAGGGGTGATTACCTGGTTGTTATGCTTGCCGCGCCTAACAACCCTAGCATCACTTTTACATTTTACCGGGGCTTTTGTTGCCAGCACCATCTGGCCGATCATGGCTGGACTATACTTGCGTAAGGCTTCGTCAATTGGCGCCAGTGTTGCCATGTTAAGTGGCACCCTGGTTGGCTTGTGGAGTTATTTCATGATCGGTTTTTACGTGGCGGCACTGGTCTCCGCCGTGGTGTCAATGCTGGTGGTATTTATCAGCATGTGGCTCAAACCCGATAACTTTAACTGGCAAACACTGGATGAGTCTGCCCAGGAGAAAATGTCATGATCGTGTCATCATCTGCACTGGCCTTCATGGTAAGTATTGCGCTTTCAATTACAATCGTGGCCCCGGTGGTCTTGCTGATATTATGGGTTAAGGACTGGAAGAAAGGTCAATTATGGTAAACAAAGTACATCCCAAGCTGGAAGAACCGGTCGAGGCGGAAAACTGGGCTGACGGTATTGATCGTCCCCTGGCCTTGATGGAGCAGATTCCGGAACAGCCCGCGCATACGGCAGAACTGGCCAATCATTCGATTATTTCAGCCAGGCAATTCAGCCGTGAACAGGTTGTCCAGTTATGCAGGCTTGCAGCCAAGTTCGAAACCCAGCAAAGTTTTGGCCAGTTTCCGTTAACCGGAAAAATTCTCATCAGTGCTTTTTATGAACCCAGCACCCGCACCCGCCTGTCGTTTGAAAGCGTATGGCATCGTCTGGGTGGCGATATTATTTCGATTACCGATCCATCAACCACCGGGATTGCCAAAGGTGAGTCACTCAAGGACGTGGGTGAAATGATGAACCATTACGGTGATGTAGTGGTGCTGCGTGACTCCAATGAGGATGCCATTTATGAAATGCTGGAAGTCTTACGCATACCGATCATCAATGCCGGCAACGGTACCGATGAACATCCCACCCAGGCACTGGCTGACCTGTACGCAATCCTTAAATGGCGCCCTGAACTGGTTATGGACGAGGTGGCAAAAGATAAAAAGGTCACTATCGGGATCATTGGTAATCCCGGCAGGATGCGTACCGTGCGCAGCTTGTTGTTGTTTTTGTCGATGTTTAGCCAGGCCTTTAACGAAGTCGTGATCATTTGTAACACTGAAGATCCGTTTAGCGACGGGCAGCGTGAAGAACTGGAAAAAGAAGGTTTGAATCTTCGGGTCAGTCATGATTTGAACAAGGATCTTCCCGGGTTTGATATCGTTTATATCAATGCGATTGCCTGGGTCGGCAACTCCTATGAAGAACATGGGATTGAATTCAAGCTTGGTAAGTCATCACCGCTCAAGGAAGGTGCGATTATCCTGCATCCCCTGGCGCGTGGTGAAGAACTTTCCACGGACCTGGATGACACGCCGCATAACTGGTACTTTGCCCAGGCCAGGGGTGCAGTGTTTGCACGCATGGCATTGATGTCCAGCCTGGTCCGTTTTTAGATCCTGAATTTTAATTTTTCTACGTCATAGTATTCCGAGGTTAGAACATTATATATGTGTGGTATAGCAGGTATTTTTCATAGCAACCCGCAACAAGTTATTGACCCCCAGTTGCTGGTCAACATGGCGGCGATCCAGTATCACCGCGGGCCGGACGGGTTTGGCTATAAAGTCATTGATGACAAAGGCGTGGGTTTCAGTCACGCAAGGTTATCGATTATCGACCTGGACGAGAACCGCGCCCGGCAACCCTTCCTGTCGCAGGATGGCAAGCTGCTACTGTCACACAATGGCGAGTTTTATGATTACAAACGACTCAGGGCCAACCTGACGCTGGATGGAGCAAAATTTGTAACCAAGAGTGACTCTGAACTGATCATGCATCTTTATCCGCGCCTGGGCCTGGAGGACATGCTTGAACAGCTGCGCGGCGAGTTTGCCTTTGCCCTGTATGATCAACAACACGACCGGTTGATGCTGGTCAGAGATCGCTTCGGCATCAAGCCGCTCTACTGGACAGAGGTCAATGGCAAGATCGTATTTGGTTCCGAGTTGAAAGTGATTTTTGCTGATCCGGATGTACCACGTGCATTTGACGCCAGTGGTGTTTTTCACCAGTTAATGCAAACCATGGTGCCGGGTACCACGGCTTTCCAGAACATCCACCAGGTCAAACCAGGCCATGCGATAATTATTGAAAGAAATCACGGCAAGTTCACTATCCAGGATCACCGTTATTGGGATATGGATTTTCCATTACTGGCGGAGCGACAGGCAACTCCTGAACAGGACGAGGACTTTTATATCAATGGTGTTAAGGAAAAGCTGCTCGAAGCCGTGCAGTTGCGCCTGGAAGCCGATGTGCCGGTGGCCTGTTACTTGTCGGGCGGTATCGATTCCTGCTCAATCCTGGGGATGTCTGCGGCCAGTCAACAGTCACCGGTCAAGGCTTTCACCATTGGTTTCGATGACAGTGATTACGATGAAACACCGATTGCCACTGAAATGGCCGAATCAGTCGGAGCCGACCAGGACGTGATGCTATTAAACGCCGGACACCTGTATGACAACTTTGTTGAAACCCTCTGGCACACGGAACGTACCATCTATAACACACTGGGGGTGGCCAAGTTGCTGATGAGCCGCCACGTTAACAATGCCCATTACAAGGTGGTGGTCACCGGTGAGGGCTCCGATGAACTGTTTGCCGGTTACCCGGCATTTCGTCGTGATATGTTTTTACATGGCATGGACACCCTGAGCCCGGCGGAGCGCGCCGAGTGGGAAGGTATACTGGCAGAGGCCAATAAACTGTTTAAAGGGGCCATGCTGGCGGAAGACGAGGTCAGCGATCCTGCGCTTGATCAGGTGGTAGGGTTCACCCCGTCCTGTCTGCAACCCTGGCTGGCCTCGGCCGAGCATGTGCCGGCCATTCTGCATGAGAAACTGCGTGAACAACTGAAAGACTACCAGCCAGGCCGGGCCATTGCGGATGCGTTGGACAGCGACATGCTGGAAGGCCGTCATCCGCTTGATAAAGCGCAGTACGTGTGGATAAAAACCATGCTGGAAGGGCAGATCCTTACCTGGGGCGGTGATCGCGTTGACATGGCCAACTCGATGGAGGCACGTCCGCCATTTTTGGATCATCACCTGGCAGAATTCTCCAGCCGGATTCCGCCAACCTTGCGTATCAAGGGGCGTACCGAGAAATACGTGCTGCGCGAGGCGATGAAAGGTGTGTT
>JASFOS010000168.1:0-4613 GCA_050116415.1 Thioalkalispiraceae bacterium | reverse complement strand
ACGCCGATCGCGCCCGTGGTAAAGGCATGGATGGCCAGTGTCTCGGCAATCACCTTGTTTAATTCAAGCCCCGTAAGAATAAAGCCGAGGCATAGCCAGGCATAGCCCACGTATAACACCCATAGCAGGGGCGCTTGCCAGATTTGTCGGTGATACCAGCCGGCCAGTCTTGCCAGGTGCCCGATGGCGGCAAGGATCGATATGACCGTCAGCAAATTTTCAAGCGGGTAAAACTGTCCCAGCATGAAAAGCGCGCTACCCCAGATTGCCAGTTGTTCTGCCAGCGGGTAGCGCTTCACCTTGTCACCAATGCCACGTTCAATAAAGAACCCGACCACCCGTCCTGCCATGATGGTGATAATCATGATGACCACGGCCAGGCCGGCGTGAATACCCATTTCCTCGCCGCCTTCCAGGTTGAAAAGCAGTTCAGCATGAAACAGGCCATTGGCCAGCGCGTAAACAAGTAGCAAGCCAACAAAAATGATGTTCTGCCATTGTTTAACCTTCAGCAGTGGATAAGCAATGGCGACAGCCAGTAAAGGTAAAAACAACATATCAACCACGCTGAACCACAACAGTTCGGCCGAGGTAAACGGCAGGATGCGGGCAAGCAACCATACCAGCACCAGTAGCAACAAGGGTTTTCCATTCAGTGTCATGATACTGGTCCAGTTGCGTACCGCCGTTAACAGGAAACCGGCGATGACGGCGGCACTATAACCAAAAACCATTTCATGACTGTGCCAGTAAACGGCCGGCAAATGCTCTGATACCTGTAAACCCCGGCTAAAAACTATTAGCCAGTAACCCAGCAATACCACAGCCGCGATCCCGGCCAGGCTGAAAAACGGGCGAAAGCCCAGGGCAAACGGCACCAGGCGTTTGTCGACTTTTTTAGCGGGTTCCGTAATCTGGATCACGTTAATGACTACTCCCTCTATCAGTCAGCCGGCTTGAAAAAACGCAAGCGGTTGGCATTACTCACCACGGTCACTGAAGACATGGCCATGGCTGCCCCGGCTATCATCGGGTTCAACAACAGTCCCATTAGCGGGTAAAGTATCCCGGCGGCCACCGGGATACCCAGCGTGTTGTAAATAAAGGCGCCAAACAGGTTCTGCTTGATGTTACGCAAGGTTGCCTTGGAGATGGCGATCGCATCGGCCACCCCGTGCAAGGAACCGCGCATCAGCGTGATGTCGGCGCTTTCGATGGCCACGTCGGTTCCCGAGCCGATGGCAAACCCCACGTCTGCCCGGGCCAGCGCCGGCGCATCGTTAATCCCGTCACCCACCATCGCGACCACGTGTGTTTCGCCTTGCAACGACGCAACCTTGTCGGCCTTGTCCTGCGGCATAACCTCGGCCATCACCTCGTCAATCCCTACCTGGCGGGCCACTGCCTGCGCCGTGTGTTGATTGTCCCCGGTTAACATCACCACCTTGATACCGGCCTGGTGCAAACGTTGAATGGCTTGCCTTGAATCGTCCTTGATCGGATCAGCCACCGCCAACAAGCCAATTAACTGGCCATTGACCGCGACATACATCGGCGTTTGGCCGGCCTGGGCCAGTTCCTCCAGTCGCTGGCTCAAGGCAGTGGTATCGATATTCTCGGCTGACATCAGGCGCTGGTTACCCAGTAATACTGTTTCACCATTATGCTGGCCTGTTACGCCCTGGCCTGTAATCGCCGCGAACTGTTCAACCGGCAACAGTTCGAGGTTTTTATCATTGGCAGAATCCAGGATGGCCTGTGCCAGTGGGTGTTCCGAACCGGCTTCCAGGCTGGCGGCAATGCGTAACACCTCTTCGTCGCTATGGCTGGCTAGCGCCTCCACCGTGGTCACCACCGGTTTGCCTTGCGTGACGGTGCCGGTTTTATCCAGCACCACGGTAGTCAGGTGACCGGCCTGTTGCAGGGCTTCGCCGTTGCGGATCAGGATACCGGATTCGGCCGCCTTGCCCACCCCCACCATGATGGAAATCGGGGTAGCCAGCCCCAGGGCGCAGGGGCAGGCAATGATCAGCACGGTCATGGTGGCCACCATGGCAAAACTCAGTTGTTGGCTATCAGCCAGGTTCATCCAAAGCAGGAAGGTGATCACCGCGACGATCAACACCACCGGCACAAACACCGCGGCCACCTTGTCCACCAGCCGGCCGATGGCCGGTTTGCTGGACTGCGCCTTGCGCACCATTTCGATAATTTGCGACAGCACGGTATCGGCGCCGATACGACTGGACTGGAACAGGAAACTGCCACGGGTATTGATGGTTCCGGCTACCACCTCGTCACCCGCTTGCTTGCTGACCGGCAAGGGTTCCCCGGTCAGCATCGACTCATCGATATTGGAATGCCCCTCAAGCACCATGCCATCCACCGGGATGCGTTCCCCCGGTCGCACGCGCAGGGTTTCACCGATGCCCACTTCACTGATCGGCACATCGAGTTCCTTGCCGTTACGCACCACCCGCGCAGTTTTGGGCTGCAGACCAATCAGGCGTTGAATCGCCTCCGAGGTTTTACCCCGGGCACGCATTTCCAATGCCGAGCCAAAATTAATCAGGGCAATGATGATCACCGCCGCTTCGAAATAAGCGTGGCGCGCCAGGCTGGGTACGGTGTCGGGAAACACCGTGATCACCATCGAATACAGCCAGGCCGCCCCGGTGCCCATCGCGATCAGGGTATCCATGTTGGCGTTGTGGGCACGGAATGACTTCCAGGCCCCGGTAAAAAAATGCCCGCCGGAATAGACCATCACGCCCAGCGTGGCCAGGCCAATAAGGAACCAGACCCATTGGCCATTGCTTGTATCCAATGCTGGCAAAATCCCGCTCATCCCGCCGATAAACAAGGGCACCCCCAGCAGTGCCGCCACAGCCGCACGCTTTAATAACTGGCGGAAATAGCTTAACTCGATAGATTGTTTTTCCTGCTCGGCGGATTCATCCTTGAGCTCCGCGGCCTCGTAGCCGGCCTCTTTTACCGCGCGAATCAATGCCGTGACATCCGCATCCCCTTCCACCAGGGCGGTATGTTCCGCAAAGTTGACCGCAACACTGGTCACACCGGAGACATTTTTCAGGGCCTGCTCGACACTGGCGACACAACCCGCGCAACTCATGCCCCCGATAGAAAAACGATAGGTTTGTTGTTTTGCCATTCAAAAATACCTGTTTCCACTAATACCTATGAGTTATAAGGTTATTGTATAATTCACTGCTATATATTAAAGTAGCAGCTGAATTTGTAGGAAAAATCCTACCTGGTGTGGTGAATATTTAACCAGCAATAAGCCGGCTTTGAATAATTACCGCCTTATCAGCCAATTACCGTTGTTCGAAGAAAGAATTATAAAGTATGCGAAGCCCCCACGAGCTGATTAATGACAACCTTGAACTGGTCGCCCTGCCCGAACTGGTTCTAAAACTCAACCAGATGGTGGAAGATCCCCGCTGCTCGGCCAACGACATCGCCAATGTTATCATGCAGGATGTCTCGCTCAGCGCCCACCTGTTACAGATCGCCAACAGTCCTTTTTACAGTTTACCCGCAAAGGTAGACTCGGTATCGATGGCCATTACCATTATTGGCACCCGCCAGTTAAAAGACATGATCCTGGCCACCACCATCGTCAATCACTTTCAGGCCATTCCGGCCGACCTGGTGCCTATCTCGCAATTCTGGCAACATAATATTGCCTGTGCAACGGCCACCCGGGTGATTGCCAGGCTGATCAACAACCGCAACCAGGAACGTTTTTTCCTCGCCGGGTTACTGCATGATATTGGCAAACTGGTGATGTACTTTGCCGAACCAGGTTTATCACGCCAGGTCATCGAACAGGCGGCGGCTTCAGAGGAAAGCCTCAACCAGCTGGAACAAAAGATTTTCGGCTTTACCCATTCGGATATCGGCGCGGAATTATTACGTCAGTGGCAATTTCCCGAATCACTCATCGAACCGGTGCTGAAACATCATGCCCCGGACCAGGCCAGCCAATACCGTGCCGAAACCGCTGCCACGCACCTGGCCAATGCCGTCGCCAACACCTTGCGACCGATCATTTCGCTGGACGATGATTTACCCATTGATCCCGACGTCTGGTCATACCTGGGCCTGTCGGAATCTACCCTCGATACCATCATCAGTGAAACCAGTAGCAACATCGGTCATGCCTTTGACGTGCTTTACATGCAGGCCGCCTGAGGCCTGTCATCAGTGCGCCGTATCAAACTACTAGCCACCGGATTCGTTAAATATTTTTAGCACCCGATAAACAATGCTTGTTACCTCGTGATTAACAAGCTGATATGGTGCTGTTATGGAAATCCACTACATCAACGCCTTCCTGGTCGGGCTGTTCAGCACCTTGCACTGTATTGGCATGTGTGGCGGCATCATCGGCGCGATTACCTTCAGCCTGCCCCAGGAAATCAGGGACAGCCGTTGGCGGTTATTGCCCTACCTGTCGGCCTATAACCTGGGACGTATCAGCAGCTATACCCTGGCCGGCGCCCTGGCCGGGTTAGCCGGGCATCTTTTTTCAAGCAGTTTCCAGCAGTATGGCCACCTGGTATTACAACTGCTGGCCACGGTGTTGA